>NZ_JAVRCS010000001.1:272983-513206 GCF_034530635.1 Nostoc sp. EspVER01 | reverse complement strand
TTGAGAAAACCTGTCTCTTATTTTTCTTGGAATAATTTATTCTTTGGAAGTCCCTCAGCACCGCAGCGTGGACGTTGGGCAATTCAAGAAACCAGTACTTATACATTGCCAAGTGGGGGAATTTTTACCCCAGGAGCGTTATTCAATTATGCAATCACGATTGAATCTGCGGCTCAACTACCGCAGATTTTTCGTAAATTGGCTTTAGCTATGGCGCAACCAGGCGGATTTGTCGCCCATTTGAGCATTCCTACTGCTGTGCAGACAAGTTTAGTTGAAGATATAGCCTTACCTCAGCTAGATATTTCTCCCTTTCCAATGACTGCTTCCAAAGAAGCGATCGCTAAATCGGTAGAGTTATTATCATCTGGCCCCTTTGCTATCTGGGTTGGTTTCGGTGCGCGTGACGCAGCAGCTGAAATCCTTGAACTCGCTGAAAGAACCGGAGCCGCCGTTATCTGCTCACCCCGTGGTAAAGGTATCTTCCCTGAAGATCATCGCCAATTTGTGGGTGTCACAGGTTTAGGCGGCCATGCTTCCGTCTTAACTTATATGGAAGAACAACCTCCACTACGCACACTCGTATTAGGAACCCGTCTTGGCGAACCGACTTCCTTCTGGAGTTCGGCGCTAGTTCCAAAAAGAGGTTTTATCCATGTTGATATTGACCCGGAAGTTCCAGGTGTAGCCTATCCCCACGTTGAAACTTTCGGAGTTCGGTCTGACATCAAAGCTTTTGTGAAAGAGTTGTTGCAGCAATTGCCAGATGCTCCTGATTCCACAATGCTGTTACCTCGCCCAGAACACAAAGCAATTGAACCGGCATCAGACGTAGACTATCCAGTACGTCCAGAAGTATTGATGGCAGCAATTCAAAAGATCGTTGTTGAGGGTAGCGATGCGATAGTAATGGCAGAGTGCGGTAACTCCTTTACTTGGTCAACTCATTTACTACAATTTGCCGAAGCCAATCGTTACCGAGTCAGCACCGGAGTCGGAGCAATGGGTCACGCCGTCACCGGAGTATTGGGTGCAGCGTTGGCGAACAATAGTAAGGCTGTGGGTATTGTCGGCGATGGAGCAATGCTGATGAATAACGAAATCAGCACAGCTGTGAAATACAAAATTCCCGCAATCTGGATTGTACTTAACGATGCGCGTTACAACATGTGCCATCAAGGGATGAAAATCTTGGGGTTAAAGGGTGCAGATGCCACACTTCCACCGACGAACTTTGCCATGATTGCTCGTGGGATGGGAGCAGAAGCGATCGTCGTAGTCAGAGAGTCAGATATTGAAGCCGCATTAGAACAAGCGATCGCATCAACTGTTCCCTTTTTAATCGATGTAGTGATTGATGCCGATCGCCCAGCACCTTCTGGTGGACGTAATAAGAGTTTGGCAGCACAAGGAGTTAAATCAAGTGCCGCGAAAAATGCAGCCAAACAAGTTTCTTTTCCAATGGTTTGATTTTAAAAGCTGGCAATCTTATTCGATTGTTGTAGATATTACTCTCTTCCGGCTCAAAGATTTTTTTTAACGAACCGCATTCGCGCAGCGTCTCGTTAGAGAAGGACACAAAGGACGCGAAGGAAGAGAGTAAAACACGGGAGCATCCCAATCTTTCAAAAATTCACAACACTGATGCAAAAACCCTTTAAAGCTTTCTTAACTTTGCGTTCTCTGCGCCCTTTGCGGTTCGTTTCCTTATTCTCTTATTCCAGCTAATAACTACACTCACCAAACTGGAATTTTAAATGTTTATTTGAACACAAAAGTTTTTCTTACTTCATCCAATCCTAATCTTCCAGAGGACTTTTGTGTCTATCCATTTACATTTTGTAATGTTAATTACTTTCTCTAACCAATCCCAAACAATATCGAGAGGTCAAGATGCTACTATTTGAAACTGTTAGAGAAATGGGTCACGAACAAGTTCTTTTCTGTCATGGTAAAAATCCCGAAATTAAGGCAATTATTGCTATCCATGACACAACCTTGGGCCCCGCGATGGGAGCTACAAGAATCTTACCTTATGTCAACGAAGAAGCTGCTTTAAAAGATGCACTTCGTCTAAGCCGTGGAATGACATATAAAGCAGCCTGTGCCAATATTCCGGCTGGTGGTGGAAAAGCAGTCATTATCGCTAATCCTGAAAATAAAACAGACGATCTATTGAGAGCTTATGGACGTTTTGTTGATAGCTTGAATGGGCGTTTTATTACTGGACAAGATGTCAATATTACTCCTGATGATGTGCGGACAATTAGTCAAGAAACTAAATATGTTGTTGGGGTATCAGAAAAATCTGGCGGGCCTGCTCCCATAACATCACTAGGAGTTTTTCTCGGAATTAAAGCCGCTGTAGAATCTCATTGGCAGAGTAAAAGACTTGATGGCATGAAGGTTGCAGTTCAAGGCTTAGGAAATGTTGGTAAAAATCTCTGTCGTCACTTACATGAGCATGATGTCCAGCTTTTTGTGAGTGATGTAGATCCAGTAAAAGCGGAAGAAGTGAAACGGCTTTTTGGCGCAACCGTTGTAGAACCAACCGAAATTTACTCACTGGATGTAGATATATTTGCTCCTTGTGCTTTAGGAGGAATTCTGAATAGTCATACAATTCCTTTCCTGCAAGCTTCGATTATTGCTGGTGCAGCTAATAATCAATTAGAAAATGAGCAACTACATAGTCAAATGCTTGCTAAAAAAGGAATTCTTTACAGCCCTGATTATGTAATTAATGCTGGAGGACTAATCAATGTTTACAACGAAATGATTGGTTATGACGAAGAAAAAGCTTTCAAGCAAGTGCATAACATTTATGACACGCTATTAGCAATTTTTGAAATTGCGAAAGAGCAAGGAGTTACTACTAACGATGCTGCTAGACGATTAGCAGAAGACCGGATCAAGAACGGTAAGCAAAATCAGAGTACAGCGATCGCAGCCTAATTATTATTATCTTCAGGGGTGAGAAATGGAAAAAAATACCTTTGCGACATCAGCTTATATTGCAACTTCACCAGAGAGCGCCTTTGAGTATCTTTGCAGCTTGAAGAACTTAGATGAATGGACGCTTTATAGCCGGATGAAAGAGCAAATTGACGAAGATACCTGGCTCGGAACTGCGTCTGGTTATCACAAAAATCTTTACTATCATGTTAAAAAACTAGAAAATCCGCTTTTCTACGGCATTGAGTGGCACTGTGGATTAGAGTATCAGAAATATTTTCAGGTTTATCCTGTCTTGCTATTTCCTACAGATTATATCGAGCCTGGAACAGATGAAAAAGGTGTGTATTTTCACTGGTTGAGCTTTGTCGATCCCAAACGGCAGACTCAGATGATTATGCAGGGAATTCATACAGTACACACTTCTGAATGTCGTTCTCTCAAAGGTAATTTGGAACGCAAAGCCGGTCTAACCTCAGCAGCCAAAGGAAGCCACTTTATCGATACAGACACTATTTATGTTGATGCCCCAATTGAGATCGGCATTGAATACTTAAAAGACTTAAAAAATGTAGATGAGTGGGCGCATTTACTGCGACCCAATGGTGAGATCACTGCTGAATCAGGTGAATTCAAAGATGAATATGACCAAAAAGTAAAAGTTTCTGTGCGAGTTCATTCTTTGAGTAAATACTACTTACTTGAACAAGAACATTTTTATCCAGATTACGAATATTATCAGCGTTCTGTAGCTTTACTTATTCCAACTGCATACTCTTTCGCTGACCCAGAAGCCTCTGGTTTTATCCTACATCGAATTACATTCTGGAAAACAGATGGAACTGTCACCCACGGCAAACTTCAGATTGAAGACTATGGTGCTGAGAGCATGAACATCAAACGTTTACTCGAAGCTAAAGCTGGCAACCTCAAATCATTTGACCGAGGAATGAGCTATCTACCAAAAATTCAAGAATCACTACTAACTAATTAAAACCTCAGCGCTACTCTGCGCTTCCCTCTGCGTCCCTCTGCGTTTAAAATTCACCTCTCAACTCCCCACGATTAGCCTTATTGCAACACATGAAACTGAAGCCACTTACTATTACTATCCTCACCTTTTGTGTTGCCGCTTTTTCGGGAATGAAAGCTGCCTCAGCTGCTTCCTTTTCAGTAATCGCCGACGGTCTATATAATGCCGGTGGACTGAGTTTTAGCCCTGATGGTAATCTCTATGTTACAGAAGCGGGAATCGGAGGAAGTGGCGCTTGTGTCCCACCAGCAAGTGGTCAAGGTGACTCTTTATGCTATGGCACAAGTGGGGCAGTTACCAAAATTGAGAATGGTAAAACCGAACGCATACTTACAGGACTACCTTCTTTAGCATTACCAGATGGTACTGGAGCCGGTGGTCCTCGTGACATCAAATTTGATGCTACGGGTAAACCTTATGTTCTGATTGGGTATGGGGCGAATCCGACCTTTCGCGATCGCAATTTAGGTTACACTGACCTCGGTAAAATCATTGCTCCCGATTTTAATACCAATTCCTGGACGAGTGTTGCTGATATAGGTAACTATGAACTCGCCAATAATCCCGATGGTGGTGATGTCGGTAGCAATCCTTTGGGTTTTGTCATAGATGGCAATAAGTTAGTTGCAGTTGATGCAGGTGCAAACGACTTACTCAGTGTTAATACTGATAGCAGTAATTTGCAGGCCATAGTTGCGTTTCCCCAAGACATATTAACTAATCCAGTTTTTCCACCCTCCGGTACACCATCTAATGAACCAGCCCAAGTGCCATCTCAAGGTGAAGAGGTGCGAACGCCGAAGGCGGGGCTTCGCCCATCGCAGTTTGCAACTCAACCAGTACCTTCAGGGGTGGCAAAAGGCCCCGATGGTGCTTATTATGTCAGCCAGTTTACTGGTTTCCCCTTCCCTGAAGGTGGGGCAAAAATCTATCGAGTCGCTGCTGATGGTAAATCATCAGTCTTCGCCGATGGTTTTACCCAACTCACCGACTTGGAATTTGATACTGAAGG
Organism: Nostoc sp. EspVER01; assembly: GCF_034530635.1. Classification (NCBI taxonomy): domain Bacteria; kingdom Bacillati; phylum Cyanobacteriota; class Cyanophyceae; order Nostocales; family Nostocaceae; genus Nostoc; species Nostoc sp. EspVER01. The sequence continues at coordinate 508,206 of NZ_JAVRCS010000001.1, read as the reverse complement.
CAATTTATATGCTTTGCAGTACGCCAATCAGTCAGCTTGGAAAGGTAATTTTGATGGTTCTGTCATCAAAATGGCTGCCGATGGCACACGCACAACTCTGCTGAGTGGCAATGGATTAGAGTCGCCTAGCGCCTTGACTATTGGTGCTGATGGTGCAGTATACGTCACCAACCGAGGCGATCGCCCTGGACTTGGACAAGTTCTCAGAATTGAAAATATCAAATCTGTCCCTGAACCGAGTTCTGCTTTCGGCGTATTAGCGATCGGTGCTTTTGGCGTTGCTTGGTTGCACAAGAAAAGAAACTCTAAACCTCTCACAGATAGAGTTGTGGCGCTCAAGTAAAAAGTTTCAAACCAATATCAGTGCCTCTCAAGGACATTTACCCTGCATTCTTCAGGGACTTAGAATTCCTTCTCTTTAAAACCATAAAACTTTCCCAAAATTAGTAACTCTTTAATCTCCCTTGAAAGGTATGAAACTCAAATCATTTGCTCTTACATCTCTGACATTTTGTTTTGCTGCTATTTGCGGAACACCATCTGTACAAGCTGCAACACTAACGACAATTGTCGATGGAATCAGTAATGCACGGGGTGTTAGCTTTGGCCTAGACGGCAGTCTTTACGTAGCAGAGCCAGGTATCGGAGGAAACGGAAATTGCCAACCATCTCCGAGTACCTTGTTTCAGCCGATCTGTGCTGGTAATAGTGGTTCGCTGGTCAAAGTTGCATCAGATGGCACCAAACAGCGTCTATTCAATAACTTTGAATCTATAGCAGAGCAACCCAGTGGCAACCAAGGCGCTGGTATTCAAGATATACAATTCGACTCTCTGGGGAATGCTTATCTTCTAACTGGGTTTGCTGGTTATCCAGGAAATCGTGATCTAGAATCACTTAACCTTGGTTCTCAATTCACTATCCCACCACAGCAACTTGCTACTTTCCCGCCATCCACACCCGATAAAGTACTGAATACTCCGCTTTTAGCACAACTTTTCAAAGCTGACTTGAATACCGGAAAGCTGGAAAGTATTTTCGACTTCGGCAAGTATGAAATCACTAATAACCCAGACGGTGGGGATGTAGTTACCAATCCCTTTGATTTGACCGTTAATGGTGATACTGCTTATGTAGTTGACGGGGGTGGAAACACCGCTTACAAAATCAAACTTGACGGAAGTGAGTCTGAGGCAATTGCAATTCCCAAGAAAGTCCTTAGTGCTTCAACATTGCCACCTTTACCACCAGGACAAGAACTACCTCCAGGTTTAGTAGAAATACTTCCAGGAGGAAACATCGCAATTCAAGCAGTACCTACAGGTGGCACGATTGGCCCCGATGGAGCCTTGTACGTTGCCGAATACTCAGGTTTTCCATATCCAGAAAATGAATCGCGGATCTTCCGCATCGGCGACGATGGCAACCCAGAGGTTTTCCTAGATGGGTTTACGCAAATCACTGACTTAACCTTTGATGATCAAGGCAACTTGCTAGTGTTGCAGTTCGGTGATGAGTCTCAGTTGAAGGGTGACTTGCGGTTCCTTCCCGGTTCTCTGATTAAAGTTGCTCCCGATCTAACTCGTACAACCTTGGTTGCTGCCGGTGAAGGGCTGGAATCGTCTGCTGGAATCGATATTGGCCCTGACGGGCAAATATACATCACCAAACGCGGAGTTGGCCCAGAACTAGGATCGGTTGTTCGGGTAGATGGTATCGTTGCCGAAAAAGTCCCTGAACCTACTTCAATACTTAGCTTATTAGCACTTGCTAGTGTAGGCGCAACTGGTGCGATCGCCAAGCGCAAACGCCAAGACAAGCTGGGTGAATTGCTACCCAAAGCAGAGATAGTCTAATTCCTCATTACCTGGTGTCAGGTAATGGTTAGAAAATAGGCTGCTGCCTTACACAGAAAGTTGCATTTCAAACAAGAGGCAGCAGCCCGAATATTAGGGTTCCCAAACTGGGACGGGGAACGAAATTAGTCTAGGAACGAGTATACACTCATACAACCAGGACTTCAAACTCATGGGATTAGTCAAAAATTTCTCAATCGGAATTCTCGGTACTGGATTCATGGTGTTGGCAACAGCAGCCCCAGCCAATGCTGTAACATTAACTTACGACAGAAGTATCGGTAGTCCTGGTTTCGGCCCTGGAGAACTGTTTGTTCCCCAAGGTATAGCGGTGGATAGCCAAGGGAATACCCTCATAGCTAACGGACGCGGTATTAACCCGGCCGATGGTACTCCTAACTACAACCTCGGTAACAAAATTGAAAAATTTAGTCCAAGCGGTCAGTATATTGGAGCAATTGGCTCCGGCGGCACAGGGCCCGGACAGTTCGACGAGCCAACAACTGTAGACTTTAATCCAGTAACAGGGGATTTGTATGCAGGTGATGTTTACAACAACCGCATCAATCAATTCGATTCTCAGGGTAACTTTATTAGATCCTTTGCAAATGGAGAATTTACCCCTCTCGTACCAGGTAGGTTTTTCTTTGGGCCATCTGGTGTAACTTTTGACAAAACTGGCAACGTTTACGTAGGTGATTTTAACGGCGAAAGAATCCTTAAATTCACATCTGACGGACAGCAAATTGGTGTGATTGGTGGCGCCAATGGCTCTGCACCTGGGCAATTCCAAGGTGTAGCAGGTGTAAGAATTTCCCCAGTTAGTGGAAATATCTTTGTAGCTGACCAGTATAATAACCGCGTTCAAGTACTCGATCCAAATGGTAATCCTCTGTTGGCATTTGGTTCAGCAGGTAGCGAACCTGGACAGCTTCTTCAGCCAATTGGCATCGAAGTGGACGACCAAGAGAATGTTTATGTAGCTGATTCTATCAACAGCCGCGTTCAGGTATTTGATAAAAACGGTAACTTCTTGACTTCCTACGGCCAACCAGCCCTAGATGCATCAGGCAACTTAGTCCCGCCTCCAGCATTAACTGGTCCTCCTTTTGGTAATCCACTCGACCTCACACCAGGCAGATTTAACTGGACCGGTGGTACAAGCCTCAAAGATGGCAAGCTTTATGTGGGCGATTTCTTTCAAGGTCGCGTTCAGGTGTTAAACGTAGAGGGCAGAAGGCAAGTACCGGAATCTAGTTCAGCATTGGGTTTAGCATTGCTTGGATTTGGGGCTGTTACCGTCACATTGCGGAAACGCGGACAACTACAGAAAGAATTGCAAAAACAGTGCTAGTAGTCAGGTAAGCAAGTTCGTAGTAAGGACTTTAGTCTTTATTTTTTAAGCACTGAAGTACTTACTACAAACCTTCAGGACAAAGAACTTGGGATATTTTGCCTAAATTGAGTTGTCAAGAATAACTTGTTGATATTTGAAAATTGGAAGAAAAATGTCTTTGAAATCCTCTTATTCAGATCGGCTGAAAAAAACTGACCAGAGGTTGATCGCTTTATTGAGCGATCGCATATCATTATTAGCAGCATCAGAACAGCCTTCTTTAGATGAGCAACTGGCTGATGTCGCTCCCCTACTTGCTGAAGCTGGTATTTCTGAGTCTGTTTGGGCAAGTGTGCTAAATAGTTGTCATACTACTCTGATTCCTAAATATGCAACAAATCATGTCACTCCCCGACAAATTACCATCATCGGTGGATGCGGCAGGATGGGAAAATTATTTAAAGAGCAACTTTCGCTAGTAGGTAATAATGTTAGCGTCCTCGAATCTGATGATTGGGAATATGCAGATCAACTATTAAGTCAGACCGAATTAGTTTTAGTCAGCGTTCCCATTGAACATACAGTTGATGTTATCAAGCGTGTAGCGAAATACCTTGCGCCAACTACCGCTTTGTGTGATATTACGAGTATTAAAACACAGCCAACTCAAGCAATGCTCGAACACCATTCTGGCCCAGTCATGGGTTTACACCCAATGTTTGGGCCAGATGTAAAATCGTTTTTTGGACAAAAAGTAGTGGTCTGCCCAGGTCGAAACGATGATTCCTTTCAATGGTTTTTAGACTTGATTAAAAATCAAGGTGGAGAGTTAATTGTTTGTACGCCTGAAGAACACGATCGCATGATGGTGATCGTTCAAGCAACACAACATTTCTGTAGATTTAGTCTTGGTGTTTTCTTAGCACAAGCAAAAATCGATATACAACAGACTTTAACCATGTCAACTTCTAACTATCGTCAAGAAATTGACATTGTTAAACGTTTGTTTTCCCAAAGCCCTCACTTATGTGTGGATATTATGCTAGCTACAGAAGAAAGATGTGATGCAATTAGCTTTTTAGCTGATACTTACAGTCGTTTGGCAAAACTAGTAGCGATGAAAGATAGAGACGCATTAATTCAGGAGTTTGAAAAGGCTCAAAGCTTTTTTGAAGAGAAAATTAATACTTTTATACAGCCTTTAAATACAATGGCTATCCAACGAGATTTTCAACCAAAATTGCACACAAATATTAGCATTTAAATCAATATAAATATGCTGATAGACATCTTTCACGATACCGTTTGTCCTTGGTGCAGAATTGGGAAAAAACATCTGTTTGATGCACTGGCACAACAGCAAGAACAAGAAGTACATATCCGCTGGCATCCTTTTCTTTTAGACAATACTGTTCCTGCGGAGGGATACGAATTTCGCAGTTTTATGCAAAATAGAAAAGGGATGAAAGCGGAAGAAATACAACAGCTATTTGATAGTACGCAACGCGCAGGTGAGGCGGCTGGAGTTAAGCTAAATTTTGAAAAAATCCGTTTAGCTGTCAATACTAAGCTTTCTCATCAATTAATTGCACTTGCACCCACAAACACAAAAAACGATGTTGTCGAAGCTATTTATCAAGCTTATTTTGAAGACGGTTTTAACATTGGAAATCTTGACGTTCTTGTTGCCATCGGTACAGCGTATCAGATGAATGCTAGCGAATTAAAGTTGCAATTAAACGATCGCGCAGTGAGTGATACAGTTATTGCTGAATCAACATTTGCTCGGTTAAATGGCATCAACAGCGTGCCATTCTTCGTCATCAATGACAAAGTTAAGGTAAATGGTTCTCACTCGGTAGAGGTGTTCCTAGAAACTTTGAATCGTGCTGCACTTTTAGATATACCTGCAAAAATATGATAGTTGACATCAAGCAAAAAAGTAGATTAATTCATCAGCGTGTTTCGGTTACTTTTAACTACGAAGTTTACTTCACCCAAAATTTATTTGAGTTGAAAAATCCTACATTAGCCCAAGTGGTTGGTGCGGATGAAGAGACAAAGCCAAAGAAATTAGTTGCAGTCATAGATGCAGGAATATTAAAGTATCAACCGGAATTGGTGAAGCAATTAGTCGCGTATACCAAGTTTTATGCAGAGGTACTAGCGATCGCAGCTGAACCAATGATAATTTCTGGAGGAGAAGCTGCTAAAAACGATCGCACTTTATTAGAGCAAATCCAGCAACAGATTGAAGCTGCCGGATTATGTCGCCATTCTTATGTGTTAGCGATCGGGGGTGGGGCGATGTTGGATTTGGTAGGATATGCAGCCGCAACTGCTCACCGGGGTATTCGTCTCATTCGAGTGCCAACGACGGTGTTAGCGCAAAATGATTCGGGGGTTGGCGTCAAAAACGGCATCAATGCCTTTGGTAAAAAGAACTTTTTGGGGACATTTGCGCCACCTTATGCAGTTATAAATGATTCTGCGTTCTTGACAACTCTAGATGATCGCGATTGGCGTTCTGGAATTGCAGAAGCAGTCAAAGTTGCGCTAATTAAGGATGCTAGCTTTTTTGATTTTATCCACTCTCACACCGCAGCTTTGAGGCGGCGAGATATGGATAGTATGCAACAGGTTATCTATCGTTGCGCCGAGTTGCATTTAGAACATATTGCCAATGGCGGCGATCCTTTTGAGATGGGTTCGTCTCGTCCCTTGGATTTTGGACATTGGGCGGCTCATAAGCTGGAGCATCTGACAAATTATCGCTTGCGTCATGGCGAAGCTGTTGCGATCGGTATTGCTTTGGATAGTACTTATTCTTATTTAGCAGGATTGCTGGATTGTTCGGAGTGGCAACGGATATTAAATACTTTATCGGCGTTGGGTTTTACGTTGTATGTGCCTGAACTAGCTCAGAAGTTATCACAATTGGAAGATCCTGATTGTTTGTTTCGGGGTTTGACTGAATTCCGCGAACATTTGGGGGGGGAGTTGACTTTGACGCTGTTGAAAGGGATTGGAAAAAGAATTGAGGTTCATGAGGTGGATTTGTTTTTGTATGGGCAAGCAATATCGCTGTTGGGGGAAGTGAGGGGGGAGTTTTAAACGCAGAGGAACGCTGAGGGAAGCGCGAAGGAACGCTGAGGTTTTATGAGGTTATTTACTACTTTTGGGGGAGGTGGATATTTTTAAATGGGATTGTTGGGAAATGTACTAGGAATGCAGTGTAAAAAGCGAATAAATTGACACCTAATCGAAAAATTATTCAATGTATTATCTGCTTGATATCTAGTATTATTAAATGAGAGACGAAAGGTTTTTGATTACATCTTTTAAAAATAATATGTTGGCTCAATACTGCTCGGTTAAGGATTTTTAACTCGGAATTGGGTTTGGGGTAAAGGTTAAAGGGTAAAGGTTAAAGGTTTTTTCTTTCCCCTTTTCCCCTTAACCGACAAGTATTGTATGTTGGCTTAGATTGATAGAAAGTTATCTAAGTCTGTTCTAGGTTTGAAAATAATTACTAATAATGATTAATGGTTGATTAACAAATATTCTAGAGAAATTAATCATGGTTTTTGATTCACGTTCTTACAAAACCCTTGGCGGTGTAAGTGTTTCTCGCTCCATTACTGAAGTTAAGATGGACACTGCTCTCGATGATATTCTGTTCCATTTAAATTCTCAGCGCGGAGGGTTGCTAAGGAGTAGCTATGAATATCCTGGCAGATATAAAAGATGGGCAATCGGATTTGTCAATCCACCGTTGGAGTTGACTACACAGGGTAATGCTTTCACTTTGATAGCGTTGAATGAACGCGGTCAAGTACTTTTGCCATTCCTTTTAGAGAGACTATCTCTGTCAGAACAACTTGAGAATGTCACCCAAGAAAATAACATTGCTCTAGGCTTTATTAAACCTTCAGAAAAATTATTTACTGAAGAAGAACGTAGTAAACAGCCTTCATCATTTACAGTTGTTAGGGAAATTCTATATACTTTCTCTAGTCAAGAAGACGAGCATTTAGGCTTGTATGGGGCGTTTGGTTATGACTTAGTTTTTCAGTTTGAACCAATTACCCAACATCTAAAACGTCCTACAGATCAGCGCGATTTAGTGCTTTATCTGCCAGATGAATTGATTGTTGTTGACTATTATCAGCAACGTGCATTTCGTCTACAATATGATTTTAAAACAGCGCGCGGCAATACAAAGAATCTTCCTAGAACAGGTGAGTCTGTAGATTATCGTGGCAAACATCTTTTACCGAATCAAACGGCTGACCATAAAGTAGGCGAATATGCGAAAAAAGTTGAGGTTGCACTCGATTATTTCCGCAGAGGCGATTTATTTGAAGTTGTTCCTAGCCAAAACTTTTTTGAAGGCTATGAAGACGAACCCAGCAAATTATTTGAAACTTTAAAAGATATAAATCCTAGTCCTTATGGGTTTATTTTTAATTTAGGTGGCGAATATCTGATTGGTGCATCTCCAGAAATGTTTGTGCGGGTTGAAGGTAGGCGGGTAGAAACTTGTCCCATTAGTGGCACTATTAGCCGGGGACAAGATGCTCTTGACGATGCGGTGCAAATTCGTCAGTTACTCAACTCTCACAAAGATGAAGCTGAGTTGACCATGTGTACTGATGTCGATCGCAATGACAAATCCCGAATCTGCGAACCTGGTTCAGTACAAGTGATTGGTCGTCGCCAAATTGAATTATACAGCCATCTGATACATACAGTAGATCATGTTGAAGGGACACTGCGATCGCAATTCGATGCTTTAGATGCCTTTCTTTCGCATACATGGGCAGTTACAGTCACCGGCGCACCCAAAAGAGCAGCAATAAATTTTATTGAACAGCACGAAAAGAGCGCCCGACGTTGGTATGGTGGAGCAGTCGGCTATTTAAATTTCAATGGGAATTTAAATACTGGCTTAATTCTGCGGACAATTCGATTAAAAGATTGCATCGCTGAAGTGCGAGTCGGGGCTACTGTCCTTTATGATTCCATACCACAGTTAGAAGAACAAGAAACAATTACTAAAGCTGCTGCTTTATTTGAAACGATTCGCCGTGTAAAGCAAACAAGTCAGAAAATTGATGAGTCCAGTTCTCTAAAATTAACGAAACTCCTCCCAAGTGCGGCAGCCGGCAAACGTATCTTATTAATAGACTACGAAGACTCATTTGTTCATACCCTAGCCAATTACATTCGCCAAACTGGTGCAAGCGTTACTACACTGCGTCATGGTTTCTCAGAATCGCTATTCGATACAGAACGCCCTGACTTAGTTGTATTATCTCCTGGCCCTGGTAGACCCAGTGATTTTGGGGTTTCACAGACTGTTGGCGCCCTTCTGCATCGCCAAATTCCGATTTTCGGAGTTTGTCTGGGATTGCAAGGCATCGTTGAAGCTTTTGATGGCGAGTTGGGAGTTCTCAACTATCCTCAACATGGTAAATCTTCACGGATTTTCGTCACTGATTCCAATTCTGTCACCTTCAAAAACTTACCGGAATCCTTTGCAGTCGGTAGATATCACTCATTGTTTGCCCTACCGCAAAGTTTGCCAAAAGAACTCAAAGTAACAGCGATTTCTGATGACGACGTAATTATGGGCATTGAACATCAAACACTTCCCATCGCCGCCGTTCAGTTTCATCCAGAATCAATCATGACTTTAAGTGGAAAAGTCGGTTTGGAAATAATTAAAAATGTGGTGCGTGCATATACGCAATCATTAGTTAGGAGTTAGGAGTTGAGAATATGGAATTTGGAGAACTGAAACTTCTTAACTCAAAAACTCATATATAACTCAATACGGTTCAGTTAAGGCTAAAACTCTTTATCAAAGTCAATTTTTTTAACGAACCGCAGAGGCACAGAGGAAACAGAGAGAGGAAAACAATGCTTAACTGAACCGTATTGAAATATAACTCCTAACTCTTAACTCCTAACTCCTAACTTCTAACCTCCCCACTCCCCCTAGCATTTTATGACTAACCAAGTTGCTCCTTCCCGCCATATTCTTGAAGAAATTGTGTCGCATAAAAGGCAAGAAGTTGCACAAATGCAGCAAGAATTGCCTTTAGGCTCATTGCGACAACAGTTAAATGCAGCCCCGACTGTGCGAAATTTCTTGACTGCTTTGCAAGAAAACCCCAACCAACCTAGCTTAATTGCTGAAGTAAAAAAGGCATCACCTAGCCGTGGGATTATCCGCGCAGATTTTGACCCAGTTGCTATTGCTCAAGCTTATGAACGAGGTGGTGCAGCTTGTTTATCAGTCCTCACCGATTGTAAGTTTTTTCAGGGCAGTTTTGATAATCTGCGAAAGGTGCGTCAACAAGTTGCATTACCTTTACTGTGCAAGGAGTTCATCATTGACCGCTATCAAATTTATTTAGCACGGACAGCAGGTGCAGATGCAGTATTGTTGATTGCAGCTATTTTATCAGATCGAGAACTCCAAGATTTTTTGCAAGTAATTCACGATTTGGGCATGACTGCGCTAGTAGAAGTCCATACCTTGGCTGAACTAGATCGAGTGCTAAAGCTTGATAATCTAAGTTTAGTAGGAATCAACAATCGCAATTTAGAAGATTTTACCCTTGATTTAGGAACAACACAGCAACTTTTAGCAGAGCGTCAACAACAATTACAAAGCTTAGATATCACCGTCGTCAGCGAATCTGGACTGTATACACCTGCTGATTTATCTCTTATCGCTGAGGCTGGTGCGCGTGCGGTTTTGATTGGAGAGTCTTTAGTTAAACAAAGCGATGTAGAACAAGCTGTACGTGATATTTTGAGCTTTTCTTAAATCTGTTACCTAATTACTAAGGGACTTCCAAATAAAAAAATATTCAATTATTGATTGTGGAGTGGGCAACATGAGCGCCCAGTTTGTATGGCGGGCAAGATGCCCACCCCACAAGAAGTGTAAATTATTCTAAAACTATTAAACAATCATTAACTATTTTTCAGCATGACTTCTATCTCCGATTCCTTTCAAACTTTACGCGATCGCCAACAGTGTGCTTTAATCCCTTTTATCACAGCAGGCGATCCTAACTTAGAAACTACTGCCGAAGCTTTACGCATCTTAGATCGCAACGGTGCTGACTTTATCGAGTTAGGCATACCCTACTCCGATCCTCTCGCAGATGGGCCTGTGATTCAAGCAGCAGCAACCCGCGCTTTGCAAAAAGGCACGAAATTAGAGCAAGTGCTAGAGATGTTACACGTAGTCATTCCTAGCCTAAAAGCGCCGATAATTTTATTTACTTACTACAATCCCATTTTGCACCGGGGTATTAAGTCGTTTTTGGCGCAAATTGCCGTTGCTGGGGTGCAAGGGTTGGTAGTACCAGACTTACCCTTAGAAGAAGCAGAAGAATTAATCCAAACTGCTGCCTCTTTTGGAATTGAGGTAATTTTACTCGTAGCTCCTACCAGTTCTCAAGATAGAATTGTTGCGATCGCTCGTCAATCTCAAGGTTTTATCTATCTAGTTAGCGTAACAGGAGTTACAGGTATCCGCGCTCAAATCCAAAACCGCGTAGAGCATTTAATTACCGAGTTGCGAAGCGTCACCGATAAACCCATCGGCGTTGGTTTTGGCATCTCTGCACCAGAACAGGCACATCAAGTCATGGAATGGGGAGCAGACGCAGTAATTGTTGGTAGCGCCTTTGTGAAACGGTTAGCTGAAGGTAGCCCAACAGAAGGATTGCAAGCCGTGGAAGAATTTTGTCGAGAACTTAAAACAGCCATTACAGAAAGTCGGCGCAAAAGTCCATCTCTTCAAGAGGTGAGATAAATCCATCCGCAGACTTAGGGGTATACACGCGCCCCTCTGCCCCCCTGCCCCTCTGCCCTCTGCTTCGATTAAGATAATGAAATCCCTGCTGAAATCTGTCAAAATATTAATTTATAGCGTACTTTTAGTTACCACCTCTGCGCTTACAGTCTTTGCCCACGATCGCCTTGACCACAGACAATACAAATACCATTGGAATCATAATCTTCCAGGGCAATACGCTCATTTAGCCGTAAGAAAGAACGTAACTGACCTGACACCAGCAGAGAAAACAGCCTTCGTCAAGGCTATCAAAACCTTAAAAACTGTCATACCAGCAGGTAGCAAGCTCAGTATTTACGACCAATTCGTTGCCATACACATAGGGGCAACACGCTTAATTCATAACCATAAAGGACATTCCGATGGTTCCGTCCAAGAACTTGCTCATGAAAATGCCGCATTTTTCCCTTGGCATCGAGAATATATCCGCAGATTTGAACAAGCTTTGCAAGCAGTAGACCCAACTGTTACTCTGCCATACTGGGATTGGACAGATGCCAAAGCACTTGATGTAATTTTTAATGATGACTTTCTTGGTTCTAACGGTCAAGGAGTAACCATTAAAGTTCCAAATCAGGGAAACTTTACAGGCGGCGCTGTACCTGGGGCTTTTTCAGCTGCAAATGGCTGGGTTATGAATCCGACATTAAATATTGACCCAGAAACCCAAACCTCATTAGGTACATCACTTGTACGTTTTCTAAGATTACCTCCAGCCAGTGATTATCCAGTGCCCAAAAAAGATGTTGAGCGTGTCCTGAGTCTTAATAACTATTCTCTATTTCGCCCTGCTTTGGAAGGATTTATCTCTGTAGATGAGCGAGGTAAAGTCACTCCAGGAGGATTTATACACAACTACATTCATGGTTTAGTTGGTGGGGTGCAGATAGATGCAAGCACAAGACCCGTAAAGTTTAAGGGCTTGGGTACTATGAGCAATATCCCAAGTTCGCCTTATGACCCAGTGTTTTGGTTGCATCATGCAAACGCAGACCGCCTCTGGGCTGAATGGCAAGAAAACGGTCATCAAGGTAGCGATTTCTATCCTGCTAATGGTCAGGCTTACGGACACAATCTTAAAGACCTAATGTGGCCTTGGGATGGCGGTATGTCTACCCCCAAAGCTACGCCGTTAGGAGATTTATTATCCCTATTACCAAATTTTGACTCTAGCGATTTGGTGCGCCCTATAGACGTTTTGAATCACAGAAATCTGGGCTATATCTACAAAACCCCTGAAAAGGAAACGCGAAGAGAATTTTATCAGAAGAATTCAGAACTCAGGAGTCAGAATTCAGGATGAATTTGAGTCCGACACTTCGGCATGGTTCGACTCTGCTCACCAGCCGCTCTGTTACCAAAGTAAAAAATATTTAAACGTAAAAGGATTTTAAGCAGTGGTAAGCATACAAGACATCAAGATTGCAACTCAACAACCAGATTCTTTGGGTAGATTTGGCAGATTTGGCGGTAAATACGTCCCAGAAACCTTAATGCCTGCATTAAGTGAATTAGAAGCAGCATTTCATCAATATCGCAACGAGCCAAGTTTCCAAGCAGAATTGCAAAACTTACTGCGAGATTATGTAGGACGGCCCAGCCCATTATATTTTGCGGAACGCCTCACAACAAACTACGCTAGACCAGATGGCACGGGGCCGCAAATTTATTTAAAGCGCGAAGACTTAAATCATACAGGCGCTCACAAAATTAATAATGCGTTGGCTCAGGTGTTACTCGCTAAACGTATGGGTAAGCAACGGGTGATTGCCGAGACAGGTGCAGGACAACACGGCGTAGCGACTGCAACCGTATGTGCTAGGTTTGGTTTGAAATGTGTGATTTACATGGGCGTTCACGATATGGAACGCCAAGCCCTGAACGTGTTTCGGATGAAATTAATGGGGGCAGAAGTTAGTCCAGTGGAGGCAGGTACAGGAACTCTCAAGGATGCAACTTCGGAAGCAATTCGAGATTGGGTGACAAACGTGGAAACAACTCATTACATCCTCGGTTCCGTTGCCGGGCCTCATCCCTACCCGATGATTGTCCGTGACTTCCACGCAGTAATTGGTATCGAAACTCGCGCTCAATCGCAGGAGAAATGGGGAGGATTACCAGATATTCTACTGGCTTGCGTGGGTGGAGGTTCCAACGCGATCGGCTTATTCAATGAGTTTATGCATGAACCTTCAGTGCGTTTAATTGGAGTGGAAGCTGCGGGTGAAGGTGTAGATACAGAAAAACACGCTGCTACCTTGACAAAAGGAAAAATAGGTGTATTGCACGGTGCAATGAGCTATTTACTGCAAGATGATGATGGTCAAGTCATCGAAGCCCATTCAATTAGTGCCGGATTAGATTATCCTGGCGTTGGCCCTGAGCATAGTTATTTAAAGGATCTTGGCCGCGCCGAATATTACAGTGTTACCGATAAACAGGCATTAGACGCATTTCAAAGGCTTTCGCAACTAGAAGGGATTATTCCAGCCTTAGAAACTGCTCATGCGATCGCATATTTAGAAACCCTTTGTCCTCAATTAAAAGGCAGTCCTCGCATCGTCATTAATTGCTCCGGTAGAGGTGATAAAGATGTACAAACTGTTGCCAAAGTCCTAATTCCTTAATTTTTTTGTCATTTGTCATTTGTCCTTCGTGAATCACTAATGCCCCATGCCCAATAAATATGATAGCTGTAACTAAAACTCCACTTGACAACATCCCCGCCACTCCTGAATTCTACAACTGGCCAGCTTTATTACAACAGTTGTTAAATCGGCAATCGTTGACGGTTCCCCAAGCTGCGGATTTGATGCAAGGTTGGCTCACAGATACCATTCCCGATGTTCTATCAGGAGCGATTTTAGCCGCAATTCAAGCCAAAGGCGTCTCCGCTGAAGAATTAGTTGGTATGGCTAGCGTATTGCAATCGCAATCTTCTCAGACGCCATTAATCGCGTCTCTACATACTCCCTTAATTGACACCTGTGGAACTGGTGGAGATGGTGCTTCAACTTTTAATATCTCGACTGCTGTCGCCTTTGTTGCCGCCGCCGCCGGGGTAAAGGTTGCCAAACATGGCAATCGTTCGGCATCTAGTAAGACTGGTTCGGCGGATGTGCTGGAAGCTTTGGGTATAAATCTCAACGCCACTCCTGAAAAAGTGCAAGCCGTAGTGGGTGAAATCGGAATCACCTTTTTGTTTGCTCCCGGCTGGCATCCTGCACTAAAGGCGATCGCTACTTTGCGAAAAACTTTGAAGGTGCGGACTGTTTTTAACTTGCTCGGCCCGCTAGTAAATCCCATGCGACCGACGGGACAAATTATTGGTGTCAACGACCCGCTTTTACTGGAAGAGATTGTGCAAGCCTTATCCCAACTGGGATGTCAGCAAGCGATCGCCCTCCACGGCCGGGAACGTTTAGATGAAGCTGGTTTAGCAGATGTCACCGACTTGGCTGTACTCCAAGATAAAAAAGTCCGCTCTTTGACGCTCAATCCTCAAGAACTTGGTTTAAGTTTTGCACCCACTGCGGCGTTGCACGGTGGAGATGTCCAAGAAAATGCCGAAATCTTGAAAGCAGTTTTGCAAGGTAAAGGCACTCAAGCGCAACAAGATGTAGTCGCTTTAAATACAGCCTTAGCCCTGCAAGTTGGTGAAGCCATTCATGGGGAAACTGATGTTTTAGCAGGTTGTGTTAAAGGTATTGTCCTTGCCAAAGAAATTCTGCAAAGCGGCGCGGCTTGGACAAAATTAGAACAACTTGCGGAATTTTTACACGATTCGCCAAGGTAAGAACGGACTGTATTACACCCAAAAACTATACGGAAGGAAGAATAGATGATTATCATACTTAAAAGCGGTACACCTGTTGAGGAAATTACTCGCATTAGCCAAGAACTGAGTGACACTTGGAAAGTCACCGTAGAAAAAAGTGTTGGCACTCATAAAGTTGTACTGGGGCTAATTGGTGATACCACTAGCATCGATAAATTACAGGTTCAGGAGTTCAGCCCTTGGATTGAGCAAGTATTACGAGTGCAACAACCTTTCAAGCGGGTAAGTCGAGAATTCCGACATGGAGAAGCCAGCGAAGTTGTTGTACCGACACCTAACGGTCGTGTCTATTTCGGCGAACATCATCCGATTGTAGTGGTAGCCGGGCCTTGTTCTGTTGAAAATGAAGCGATGATTGTCGAAACAGCAAAGCGCGTAAAGGCAGCTGGGGCACAGTTTTTGCGTGGCGGAGCCTACAAACCCCGTACTTCACCCTATGCGTTTCAAGGTTATGGTGAAAGCGCTTTAGATTTGTTAGCAGCAGCGCGGGAAGCTACTGGTTTGGGTATTGTCACAGAACTGATGGATGCTGCCGATTTATCAGCAGTGGCGAGGGTAGCTGACATAATCCAAATCGGAGCGCGAAATATGCACAACTTTTCGCTGCTAAAAAAGGTAGGCGCTCAAGATAAACCTGTGCTGCTGAAGCGGGGTATGTCTGCAACAATTGACGAGTGGTTGATGGCGGCAGAATATATTTTGGCATCTGGAAATCCCAATGTGATTCTTTGTGAGCGAGGAATTAGAACCTTTGATGGTAAATATGCGCGGAATACTTTAGATTTATCAGTGCTGCCAGTGTTGCGATCGCTGACCCATTTACCAATTATGATCGATCCCAGTCATGGTACTGGTAGGTCTGAATATGTGCCATCGATGGCAATGGCTGCGATCGCAGCTGGTACAGATGCCTTAATGATTGAAGTTCACCCCAATCCCGCAAAAGCTTTATCTGATGGGCCCCAATCTCTCACCCCTGAGAAATTTGACCGCTTGGTTCAAGAAATGTCAATTCTAGGTAAAGTAGTCGATCGCTGGTCTACACCTGCATTTGATAAGATTGGTGAAAGCCGCATTCTCTCCACGCCAGAACTCTTAAATAAGTAGGTCACAAAAGGTAAAATCGTCAAAGTTTTTGTGATTGCTTTGTTACACTCCGTTTCACTCGCAATGACATACTTGTAAATTTTCCCGCCCACCTACTTAGACGTAATCTTGACTGATCTTTGCAAATGGCTAAACCTGATTAGCAGATTTTTTAGAATAAAGAATCTGCTAATCAGTTTTTCTTAAAAAGAGTATAGGCGATCGCGACTAAATTTTCGCCTCATATCATGTCTGCCAAATTACCCATAATAAAATAACCCCACCCCCAACCCCCTCCCCGCCTGCGGGGAGGGGAGACAAAGCACAGCTTTGGCGGGGTGGGGTTCTTCGGGTTTAATAAGCAATCAAGCGGACATGATATCACGTGGGAATCTTCCTCTTTGCAAATGAACTGAGTATAACCCTGCACGTATGCAGGGAGGAAGAAGTTTATCTACACTAAGAAGACACCCCCAAGATCGTTCTCCCCTGCGTAGTCTGTATTAAAGAAATTTAGGTTATTGCTACTTCCAAAGTCTTGAATAATAACTTGAGACAAATTGGCCGCATATATTATCAGTTCAGGAGATGAGGTTCCAACATTTGCAACAGATTTAGCCTCGAACTTTAACTCTATATCACCATTTATGACAATAGTTTCCGACGAGTTGTAGTCTGTTATTATGGCATCTCCAGCAGGATTGTTGTAGAAGTTGTCGTAACCGTTGCCAGCCACATATATATCAACTCCTCCGCCTCCTGTTAAAACATCTCTGCCTGTTTCATTATAATTACCTATGCCTATTAGGATATCATTTCCATTACCACCAAGCAGCGTGTCGTTTCCCGCACCTCCTACGATAAGGTCGCTAGAATTAGTACCTTGCAGACGATTATTGAACTGTGTGCCCGTTATCTCAGTATCGTATTGAAAGACTGCTAGAGGATCATTGGGATCAGAATAACGAATTCGATAGTTAGCCATTTTACACCTCTTCAACAAAAGGGACTAAGCTAATCGTGATTCAAAATTCCGGCTTGAGTGCCATAGGATTAGAGGATGTCTGAAAAGTTTTTTTGTATACATCTAGCCCTTGGAGATCCCCCTAAATCCCCCTTAAAAAGGGGGACTTTAAGACTCTTATTCCCCCTTTTTTAAGGGGGGTTAGGAGGGATCAAGAAATATTTGATACTTTTCAGACATCCTCTTAGGGTTTAGCGCACAGTTAGTACAATTTGAAGGCAGATTAGCTTTATTTGTTAAAAAGTATAGTGAAAAAAAATGCAGTTGAGCAAAATGCAACAGAAATTTACTGCTAGGCTTCAGGAAACTTTACGGGGCGAAATGATTGATAGGTTAAGCGAAATACTTCAATAATTTCTTTTAAAGTGTGACCATCTGCATCTCCTATTTCAATAGACGCTCCAAACAGAACGACCCAAATTCATTAACAACATAAAAACAGTAAAAATTTTTTCAAACATCCTCTAAACTCGACTTTATCCATTTTTGGGCAACACTCAATCTGACGCTGAAACCTTTGTGGGGCAGTAGTTTTACTTTTTTGATTTCACCGAGAATCAGTAACATCGAAAAAGCTTTTGCCAAAAAGCTAGAATTTTTGCCGTATCAAGAGAACCAAGCTCTTCATTTTGGATAAAGTCGAGCTAAGGGCGTTTCTTAATTAATCGTCTTATATCCCGACACCAAACTGAGTATAGTTATGGTGCGGAGCTGACGACGTAAAAGCTAAATAAGAATGAAAAGCCAGATATCGAACTACCTCTTTTTTTGAAGTTCGTGCATACTTCTAACAACCTTTGTGACTAAATTTCTGGGCGTAAATCTGACGCTTTCAGTTAATATCTTATTTCTCATCCCAGGAATAACAACAGTTTTGTTTTTCATTAAGCCCCGATAACCAATCCTAGCGACGGTTTCTGTATCCATCATTCTGTTAACATTAGCAATCTTGGAATCTTCCATTGCAGCATTTTGTTGGAATTCCGATGCTGTTGGCCCTGGACAAAGAACAGTCACGCTGACACCTGTACCCTCTAATTCATTCGCGATCGCTTCTGAAAATGATAAAACATAAGCTTTAGTAGCAAAATAAACTGCCATTAAAGGGCCTGGTTGAAAAGCTGCTGCTGAGGCCACATTTAATATTTTTCCATAGTTTTGCTCAACCATATCTTTGAGGAACAACTTCGTTAAATGAGTCAGGCTGACCATATTTACCTGAAGCATTTTTAATTCAGTGCTGAGGTCTGTTTCGCTAAAGGCTCCATAAGTACCAAAGCCAGCATTGTTAACTAGCACATCAATCTTGATGGATGCTTGCTGTAATTCTGTGAAAATTTCTTCTGGGGATGTTGGGATAGATAAATCCTTAACAAAAATTTTGACGGAAATGCCAAACTTTTGGGGAAATTCATCTATAATTTCAGTAAGTTTTGATTCATTCTTATCTACTAATACAAGATTATAACTATGACGGGCAAAAATCTGGGTTAATTGATAGCCTATACCACTAGCCGCTCCTGTAATTAAAGCAGTTCTTTTTTGCCGAATTCCGTATGTTTGATTCATGTTAAAAAATGGCGAATTGGAGTTAATTAATTTAACAAAAAGAATTCAGAAGTCAGGAGCCAGAAAGGGCTAAACGCCCCGCTACCGCTAACAGAATTTAATTTAAATTCTTTTAAACTTCCCGCTAATTTATTCTGACTTCTGGATTCTTATTTAACGTTTATAAATTTAGCTACAGCAATATATAATGTTTGCCGTAGCTATTTTTATAGTGAAAAAATGATGCTATCCACCTGAAATGAGTATGCTTCAATCCAGGATATTAAACGCAAATATAAAAATCTGTATCTATATAAACAAGAGCAAGAATATTTAATCTCGTCGTTAGAATTCAGCACCCAAGAGTCATAATTTAGCAAGAATCTAGTATACTTAGTATATTTATTATCAAATATTCTCCTGATTCTTTAACTATTCTGACTTCTGTTAGCGGTAGCGGGGCGTTTAGCCCATTCTGACTCCTGAATTCTTAAATATCATCAATGACACAACCTAATTCCGTTGCTATAAGTGACGTGCAAGCAGCACAAAAGCGAATTTTAGGGATTGCCCACCACACACCTGTACTAACATCTAGAATCGTTAACGATCGCACCAATAGCCAAGTGTTTTTTAAGTGCGAAAACTTTCAACGCACGGGGGCATTTAAATTTAGAGGTGCGTACAATGCCTTAGCGCAACTATCGCTAGCACAAAAACAAACAGGCGTTATCACCTATTCATCAGGAAATCATGCCCAAGCAATCGCTTTAGCTGGACAATTACTAAATATTCCCATCACTATTGTCATGCCTGATGATGCACCCATTGTCAAACAAACTGCGACTCGTGGTTATGGTGCAGAGATAATTTTGTACAATCGCCAAGAAACAAACCGAGAAGAATTAGCCCAAAATTTAGCGGATAATCGCTCTCTCATACTCATTCCTCCTTACGATCATCCCCATGTCGTCGCCGGACAAGGGACAACTGCTTTAGAACTAATCCAAGAAGTTGGTGAGTTGGACTTACTATTAGTCTGTTGTGGCGGTGGCGGATTACTTTCAGGATGTGCGATCGCAGCCAAGTCACTTTTACCCAATTGTAAAGTCATCGGGGTAGAACCAGTCCTTGGCGATGATGCTACCCGCTCCTTTCACACCAAAACCTTACAAACAGTCAAAAATCCTAATACTATCGCTGATGGTGCGCGGACTCCTAGCCTTGGTCAAATTACTTTTCCCTTAGTGCTGCATTACGTCGATGATATGGTTACGGTATCGGAAGAGGCGATTCTTCGCACTATGTTTTTCTTGTGGGAGCGTCTGAAAATTGTAGTTGAACCTACTGGGGTATTAGCTGCTGCTGCTTTACTCGAAGGCGTGGTGACAGCACCAGAAGCGAGAATTGGTGTGATCATCAGTGGTGGGAATGTAGATTTAGGGCAAGTTGGTAAATTCTTTTCTGTGGGATTGAATTGAAAAGTTAAATTCCCAATTGCCCATTAGATTAATCTTCTGAGCTATAAATCCTAAAAGGGACGACTACCTGCAAGGCTAACCCGCTTTAATACTCGTCGCTCATTTGGATCAAATGCTTGACGGTAATGCAAGGTAGCTTGATTATCCCAGTAGACAATATCACCTACAGACCATTTGTGTTGGTAGTAGAACTTGGGTTGAGTTAAATGTTGCCTCAACTGTTCAATCAATTTAGATCCTTCTTCCGGTTCTAACCCGACAATTTCCACTTCTGTAGCAGCATCTAAGTAAAGATGCTTCTTACCACTTTCTGGATGTGTCCTAACTAAAGGATGGGGAAAGATTGGACTGATTAAAGCAATAGTTTTGTCTAAACGATACAAAGAGCGGGGTGCATTCCGATCTCGCAAAAATGGGTTATAGGTAATTAACTGCAAATCTGCAATCCGTTCTTTGGTGGCTTCATCTAATGCCTCATAGGCTAAATTGGTATTTAACCAATAAGTATCTCCACCATGAGTTGGTATTTCCAACGCATAAAGAAGCGAACCACTAGATGGGGTCGGAGTCCATTTGTGATCGGAATGGAAAGTTAATTCTCCAGTACCAGTATAGCCACCATCGACATTGGAAATTGGAATTACTACCGGAGTTTCTCCTGGTTTAGAAGCCAACACTGGAGTTTCATCAGATGGTACAAAGAGTGCGCCAAAGTATAGAGAAAAGTTTAAAAGTTGTTCATCGGAGAGCTTTTGGTCTTTGAAGATTAAGATGTGGCGATGTCTGGCGACAAGCCGCTTCGCGTCTACGCGCAAAGCTTCTTTAAGTTGTAAGATAACTTCAGGTGCGATCGGTTGACTAGCATCCAGATCGGTAACTATGGCTCCCAAAGGGGCATCAATAGACCTAACTTTAACCTTTGTCAAAGTCGAGATTGGCATAATATTCTCCTGTGTTTTAGTTTATTCAGAGGTGTTAACTACTTATTCGCTAACACCTCTGAGGGAGTAATTTTGGCGTACTCTTCAGGTGTTAAAAACCCTTCTCTAACATTCACTTTCTTGGGGATAAGTCCTAAGCTGTACCACTTATCTGCAACTTCCTGTTGCTTAGTAATAGTTTTATCAGTGATTGGTAGCAGCCCATAGTCATATTTCTTATGCATGATTTCTAGAGTCGGTGGATCTAACTGAGTTACAGTAGCAAGCAGTTGTGCTACTTCTTTGGGATGATCCTTCGTCCATATTTCTGCCTTTTCTAGTTCCTCTAAAAACACTTTGATTACATCAGGATGAGCCTGATAAAATTGGCGCGAAGTTGAGTAAAAATTACCAGTATCCCGCAACTTACCACCATCTGCTAAAACACGAGCGATTTTATTTTGTACATTTCTAGTAGCGAATGGCTCCCAGATATACCAAGCATCCACCTTGTTTTGACTGAATGCCGCATTTGCATCTGGCGGCGCTAGAAAAACTGATTGGACATCGCTCAGTTTTAGTCCTGCGTCTTCTAAAGCCTTAACTAATAAATAGTGACCGATAGAGGCTTTCTGAAAAGCCACTTTTTTTCCCTTCAAATCAGTAACACTTTTAATCGGAGAGTTTACGGGAACTAAAAGTGAAATTGCTTTACCACTAGGGCGTGTAGTAGCTAGATAAACAAGAGGCGCTCCTGCTGCTTGTGAAAATACAGGAGGCGATTCGGCTGTAGATGCAATATCTAGTCCATTTGCATTCAAGGCTTCTAGCTGTTGTGGCCCAGCGGCAAACTCAGCCCACTGTACTTTAAAACCCAGAGGCTCTAATCGCTTTTCCAAAGCACCCTGTTTTTCTAAAACTGCTAAAGCAGAAAGTTGTTTTGAACGTACAATCCGTACTACTTGCTTATCAGTTGACTTTTCTGTAGTGCCAGATGAAGCAGTAGACTCAGGGGAAGTTGTTGACTGCTGAGTGTTATTTTTGGCTTCACCACAACTCGATAAGACTGTCGATAGCATTAAGCAGTAGCCCAGAGCAAATAACAAGGAACGGCGTGTTGTTCTCTGGCTTTTCCTGAATTCAAACTTTCCTTTTAAAGCTGGCATGGGTTGTTATTTTTATTTCTCGATCGGTGGTTAAAACGATTATGATGAATTGCGAATCAAAGAATCCAAATAACTCTTCCTTTCCCCTCATACCTCTCAAAAGAAGAGAGGGGAGCTTAGTTACTCCTAAATTCTGTTAGCGCAGCGGGGCGTAGCCCACTCTCACTTCTTTTTTAATATAGGACTTACGCAAGAAACCTCTGAAACTCTCATTCCTCCGTGAACTCTGCGTCCTCTGTGGTTCGATTTTCTGTTACCCGTGCGTAAGTCCTGTAATAAATAAAAATAATTTCTGGGAATGTCTAAAATAGAAAAGAGAGTGGGTATTACCCACCCTATAACGACTCGAGGAACTGAGAATTTAAGAGTTGAGAGGGAAAAATTTAGGAAGTGGAGTGAGAAGGGCCCACTCCAGGGTCGTGCTAGTGGAAGATTGAAATTTGTGGCGTTTTGATTCTGAATTATTCTTCAATCATGTTCAATTTTTCTAGTGCTTCCAAGCGACTAAAATTGTAGCTTTGAGTTCTTCTGTAAAATGTCCAGACGGCTCAACTGCTAGTAGTGCTTCTCTAAGATCCTTTTCAAATGCTGGGGCGTTATCACCATAGAAAATTTTCAGAGAGAAGGCTGTAGTGTATAAATAGCCGAGATAGCTATCGACAGTCCAAGATTTTTCAAATGGCACTTCATAGGTTTCTTGACGAGCAAAAGCCGAATTACCAATTACGACTTCATGGGGAGGATCGACTGGCTTACGAGTGCCTTGTCCTCGTTGTCCAGTTCGGCGTTCTTCACCTAACCATTTTTTCACTACTCCAACAGCAGCTTGTTTCCAAAGTAAATTACTTTCCCAAGGGTTATCACCAGTGTTAAGCAGTGCTAATGCACCATCATCAGTAAGCAATTCATAAAGGCGCTCAAGCACTAATTCGCGTTCCATCCAGTGGAAGGCTCTACCAATAGTGGTTAACTTAAATTTCCCTAAACTAGAGTCGATTAACTCTGCTCCTTGTTCTAACCAAGTAATATTATTTGCTCCAACTGCTGCTGCTTGCCGTTTAGCTTCTGCAATCATTTCTGGATCGGGATCGATCGCCACAACTTCCTCAAATTGAGTTCGTAAGGGAATTGAAATTAATCCTGGGCCAGTACCTAAATCCAGGAGTCGTCCTTGACCATTGAGATTAAATATTTCGGCTAGTTTGTCAAATATAATCGGTGGGTATTTGGTTCTATATTGAGCGTAGCCTTCAGCAGCTCCCTCAAATAAACTTGGGTCGTAGGTGGGAAGTGTTTTTAGTTGAGTCATATCAATTTTGGATTTTGGTAAGGGATTTCCAAGAAATAAATTATCCAAATAAACGAACCACAGAGGCGCAGAGAACGCAGAGGGAGGAGAACATAGAGAGGATCTTTGCGTCGGTTTTAGGATATATTTTTTAAACTCCATTTCTCCGTGTCCTCTGCGCCTCTGCGGTTCGTTATTTAAGAGAAATGTAGAGTGGGCAAGGCCCACGCTACAAGTGAACAGAGGAAATGGAACATGGAACGTTGTAAAGATGGGCATTGGTCATTGGGCATGGGGCATAGTAATTCTTTTCCTATTCCCCATTCCCTATTCCCTATTTCCCAGCCAAATATTCGTTTGCGGCTTTCTCAACACCTGTACCTTTGAAGAAGTCTTGATTGAGACTGGTGTACAACTCCAAGGGATGGATTGAGAGGAAGTAACGGAGGTCTTCTTCGGTAATGATTTCGCGTTCTGCCATTGAGTAGGCGTTGGCTGTAACGGCGGTGATATCAGGCACATCCCAGTGACCGGAATCTGAACCCAAGAAGGCTTTAACTCTATCGCCAAAGGGATTAGCTGCACGATTAAAGGCTTGGCTTACACGGGTATCGTCTGATTCCGTACCGAAGTAGAAATGATTCAAGAAGCGATCGCGCACATCTTCTGGCTTCTCAATTCCTGCTAGTTCAAATTCGTCGAGTTCGCCTGGATCTTCTGGAGCTAATAGTTGATGGTGGAATCCTAAACCATCACCAATTTTATCTAAGCGTCCATCTACGAGATCGCCACCGTAGCGAGTATATAACTTTACTAATGCTTCCTTATCGATAATGGCAGGATTGTTATTTGACAACAAATGTTGTTTATTGCGGGTTTCCCAGTGCCAAATAATATCGGCGTATAGACTAGCACCCCAAGCTGAACCACCTTCTAAAAAGGCAAATTTTAATTGTGGGAAGCGGCGAGTAACTCCACCAAAGAACAGCGATTTGCATAATGCTTCTGCTGCAAAGGCAAAGTGATTAATGTGATTATACTGGGCATTGGTGACGGAACGCTGAGTTGTCCAACCTTGGCTAGAAGCGTGAGTTGTGGGTACAACTTTCAGTTCTTGGCACTTAGCCCAGAATGGATCGTAATCATATTGGCTATCTAAGCCAAAGTTATCAATCCAAACTACTTCGTTAGCGACTTCTTTGCCGTATTTTTCAAAGGCAGGAATTGGACGACGAACATAACCTGGGATTTGAATTGCTTTGAGTCCCAGAACATTTACCGCATATTCCAACTCTTCAATCCCTTCTTCGGGAGTATGCAGGGGAATGGCGGCGATGGGTGTTAAGCGATCGCTATAAGGGCGGAAAATATCAGCATGGTAGGTGTTAACTGCCCGACAAACAGCCCGCCGCATTTCTTCGTTGCCGATATTCGGAGCCATCGTTGCCAAGTTGGGGTACACAACGGCAAAGTCTGTACCTGCTTCTTGCAAGCGTTCGTGTAGCAACTTGGGTAAGCTAATGGTAGCCAGATTCAAAGTATTTTTTGTGGGACGACCCCACCAGTTAGGGCGATTGGTACGATAAGCAAAACGTTCTTCCCAAGTTTGTTTATACCACTTAAAACGGGAAGATCCTGGTAAATTCTCTTTGAAACGTTCGACAAGTTCAGTTCCACCAACTTGTTCTAAATAATCCAAGACTGCTGGTTCAAATTCTTGGGTATGTACATCGGTGTCAATGATTGGATAACCAAGTTTTTCCCGAATTTGAGCAGACCTGGTTTTTTGTGGGCGGTCTAAAGCGATCGTCATGATAATTTACCCTAAATTATTCAAATTGTTTATGGGCATTGACAAAGAAGCAGAATCAATCCTTTGTAGAGACGGCGATTTATCGCGTCTCTTTCCCAGCCAAAAATTCATCTGCTGTTTTCTCCACAGCTGTACCTTTGAAGAAGTCACGATTCAGGCTGGTGTACAACTCCAAGGGATGAATTGACAGGAAATATTGCAAATCTTCTTCGCTGATAATCTTGCGTTCTACCATTGAATAGGTATTAGCTGCGATCGCAGTAATATCAGGTACATCCCAATGACCAGAATCGGAACCTAAGAAGGCTTTAACGCGATCGCCATAAGGGTTAGCTTTGCGGTTAAAAGCTTGAGCTACACGGGTATCATCCGATTCTGTACCGAAGTAAAAGTGATTCAAGAAGCGATCGCGGATATCTTCTGGCTTGGTAACTCCGGCAACAGCGAATTCATCTAAATCACCTGGTTCTAGGGGAGATAATAACTCAGCGTGGAAACCTAAACCACTACCTAGTTGATCCAAACGACCATGTACTAATTCGCCGCCGTAACGGGTATATAGTTCTAACAGTTCTTCGCGATCGATATTGGCGGGATTGTTATTTTCCACCAAATGGTCTTTATTGCGAGTATCCCAATGCCAAATCAAATCAGCGTACAAACTAGCACCCCAAGCTGCACCTCCTTCTAAGAAGGCAAACTTGAGTGTGGGGAAGCGGTGAGTTACACCACCAAAGAACAGAGATTTACACAGTGCTTCTCCAGCCGATGCAAAGTGACCAATATGGTTATATTGGTAATTGCTAATGGAACGCCGATTGATCCACCCCATACCGGAAGAGTGGGTGGTGGGTACAACTTTCAGTTCTACACATTTCGCCCAAAAGGGATCGTAATCATATTTACTATCCAAGCCAAAGGTATCAATCCAGATGGCTTCGTTGGCTACTTCTTCGCCATACTTCTCGAAGGCGGGAATCGGGCGGCGGATATGTCCGGGGATTTGAATGGCTTTGAGTCCCAGTACTTTCACCGCGTATTCCAATTCTGCGATCGCCTCTTCGGGCGTATGCATGGGAATTGCCGCAATGGGCGTTAAGCGATCGCTATAAGGACGAAAAATATCAGCGTGGTAAGTGTTAGCCGCACGGCAAACAGCCCGCCGCATTTCTTCATTGCCGATGTGTGGCGCCATCGTTGCCAAGTTGGGGTACACAACGGCAAAGTCTGTACCAGCTTCTTGTAAGCGTTCGTGCAACAACTTTGGCAAACTAACGGTAGCTAAATTTAGGGGATCGTTAGTGGGACGAGTCCAGAAAGGAGGGCGGGCGGTGCGGTAAGTGCGGCGTTCATCCCAAGATTGCTTAAACCATTTAGAGCGAGATGCACCGGGTAAGTGTTCTTGAAAACGCTCTGCGATCGCAGTTCCAGCAACTTGCTCTAAATAGTCCAAGAATGCTGGGGGAAACTCTTGGGTATGCACATCAGTATCAATGATGGGATAACCCAGCTTTTCCCGAATTTGAGCAGACTTAGTTTTTCTGGGACGGTCTAATGCAATAGTCATAGGTTCTACCTTATTTTTCAATTAGATTGGGTAGATAGTCAATGCTGATTCAGAAGTTTGTTTACTTTCTTCTCAACAGCAATTCTTTTGAAGAAGTTGGAATTTTCCTTTACATCTAATGTGGCGTGCTTAGTAAAGACAAAATCTCCAAAATCAGTTTCACTGATAACTTCCTTCTCCATAAATTTTCTCTGCGTTCTCTGCGCCTCTGTGGTTCGTTAAAAAAACTTTAATCAACAAGATAAATAAAATTAACGCGGCTGTTCATTAACAACCCAGTCTGTTAATTTAAAGTCCGACTTTGCTAAACCCTGCAAGACTAAAAATTTCTTTGTTCCCTCTAAAAGTTTTACACCCTCAGCTGGTAATGGTTCTTCTGAGATTTGTTTCAGTGGGTACGATATTTTGATGATATCGAGGGGATATTTAGTAGTTTGTGCGTGATACTGATAATATTCTTCAGAATTAGCTTTTAAATCCTTGGCTGCTTCTGTCAGAATTCCGTTAAATTTTTTGGGAAAGTCAGGTTGTTTCGCCAAAAAGCTTTCGGTTGCGACAACTAATGATGTCCCTGACAAACCCTGATGATTTGCCGAAGAATCAATCACTGGAAACCCTTGTGATTTCAGAAAAGGCCCCATATCGCTAGAAGTTGCATAAGCTGCTATATCACCACGTTCTAAAGCCGCTTTTGCCTCAGTAGTCATCAAGTGAACAACTTTTACATCCTTGGCAATTTTAGCTTCAGCTAATAGACCCAGCAGGTATCGATGCATATAAGAACCTTTTTGGGTAGCTATTTTTTGATCTTTCAGTTCAGCAAGCGATCGCGCACCATTCTTTTTCGCCACTAACCAAGCGGTTGTATTAAATTGAGTAATCCGCAGCAGTCGCGTTTCCTGACCCCTTGCTCTCAAAACTATGGCTGGTGTATCGCCTAAAGAGCCAACATCTAATTGTCCGGCGACAAGCGCCTCATTTAGATCCGGCCCATTAGGAAATCTTGCAAAAGTAATGTTTTTAAATCCTGCTTTTTGCAACTCCCGATCTAAAATTCCTTTTTTCTTTGCCCAACCAAGTGGCCCTGTAGGTTCTGAACTACCTACATAACCTATACGTAGTGTAGGAATATTATTGGATGCAGCAACATTGTTATTGACATTAACAGCCTCAATGGATTGAGCAGATTTAGTTTCGCCTTGGCTACATCCTGTAGTTACTAACAGTAGGATACAAGCCACTGAAATTGAGAATCTGAAAGTAAATTTATTTTTACTGATATAACTTGTTCCTACTGGTAACGACAGCATGACTATTTTCTCCGCCTATATATACGCTGTGTGTAACTTTTTCTCAGACCTAACCCCCAACCCCTCTTCCCTACTAGGGAAGGGGAGCAAGAATCAAAGCCTCTCTCCCTGTGAGGGAGAGGTTGGGAGAGGGGTTCTAAGGATAAGTTGCACATCACGTTACTATTTCATCTGCTTCAGAATTTGGAATGTTTGATCGGCTTTTGCTGTTGAAGTGCGTTTATGTCCCCAACCAATGTTTTCTCGATAACTACCCAGTAGCCCAACTTCTGCCAATTCTGCTTCGTTAACTGAAGTCGTCACATCGCTCTCTGGTGCAACATAAAGAGCATCAACTGGACAATACAACTCGCACATATAACAGGTTTGGCAGTCACTTTGTCGGGCAATGGTTGGCGGCGCATTAGGTACTCTGTCAAACACGTTAGTTGGACAAATATTCACGCAGATATTACATTTTATGCACCGCGATTCGCTGACCAACTCAATCACACTGCTGCTCCTATTTTAGATAAAGACTTTTCTGTACTTAGCGGCTGACTCTTCACCCAGACTTGATCTAATCCGCCACTAATTAGGTGATGTTGCTGGTTAGCATCTTGTTCTGGATAGTCTTGATGTTTGTGCATACCACGAGTTTCTTTACGTTCAATGGCACTGCTGTACATCCATCGTGCTGTGGCTACCATTGCCGCAGCTTCTCGCGCCCGGATTAGCTCTTTCTCTGATGTTACCTGGCTACTGCGGAGTTCTTGCCAAAGATGATTTAGCTTACCCAAAGACTCGGTTAAGCCTTGTTCTGTACGGAAATAGTTCTTTTCGTAAGGGAATACTTCAGCTTGGACTGCCTGAATAATTTCATCAGTCGCTAAGGTGCGATGCCTTCGGCGGCAAGCTACGCTCCCACTCTCTAATATTACCTCTCCAACACCCTTAACTTGTCGTTGAGTTTTTTGTTCTCCCAAACTGCGGCTATATTCAGCAGCCGATTTTCCTGACCAATAGCCAGAAGATATTGCCCAAGCCGCATTATGACTACCACCGCCAGTAAATCCGCCACAAATTAGTTCCCGTGTAGCGGCATCTCCAGCCGCGTAAAGTCCCCGCACAGAACTGGCACAACTCTCATCTACAATCCGAATCCCCCCCGTACCGCGCACAGTTCCTTCTAGGCGCAGAGTCACAGGGAAACGTTGAGTAAATGGATCGATACCTGCACGGTCAAAGGGTAAAAAGAAGTTGGGCTGTGCTAAACGCATAGATGCCCGCATTGATTCTGCCGCTTTGTCTATGATGGCGTAAACTGGCTGTTGCAGTAATGTCTGAGCAATTATTGACCGTCTATGAGAACTCGCACCCGGAATTACAGTACCGTCTTCGTAGGTGAAGGTTGCCCAATTATAAAACAGGGTTTTGGTAACTGAAGAAAAGGCGGGAGAGATGCCATAAGCATTAGAAAATTCCATACCCGACATCTCGGCCCCTGCTTCTGCCGCCATCAGATAACCATCCCCCGTCAGGACGTTGCATCCTAACGCTTTACTGAGAAATGCACAGCCACCTGTGGCGATAATTGTGGACTGCGATCGCACTATCCATTTCTCACCAGTTTGACGGTTCACACCTGTTGCACCAGCAACAGCACCATCGTCATCAACTAGTAATTCTAAGGCGGGGCTGTTGTCTAAAATCTTGACTCCAGCGCGTTGAATTTGTCGCCGCATCAGCCGCATATATTCTGGCCCTTGCAGCGATCGCCGGTAGGGTTTGCCTTCATCGTCGGTAGGGAAGGGATAACCCCACTCTGCTAACTGATTAATGTTGATATAAGTCTGATTCAGTACCCGATCCATCCAATTGCGATCGGCTAAAAACCCACCCAACGATTCCCGACTTGCCTTCGCTGTTTCCCGTGCTTCTGGATCTGGTGGCACGTACCACACACCATTCCCAGATGCAGCAGCACATCCAGTTGTGCCGCAATACCCTTTATCTACGAGGATCACTCTAGCTCCATTTGATGCAGCACTCCAAGCCGCCCAAGTTCCAGCTGGCCCACCTCCAATCACAAGCACATCTGCTTCTAAGTCGAGTTCAAAATCGTTTGTTAACGTCTTAAGCATCAAGTCTTTACCCCATCCATACTGCAAGATAAATATTTAAAAATCTAGAAATTGTCATCCCTTAATACAGGTTCTCACTAGCTCTGACATCGCATAAATACATTATCTTGATCGATAAACCGTAGTTTATAGCATAATAAAGTCTTTCACAGTTTTCGGCAAAAAGCAAGTATTTTACCAAACAACTTCAAACGTAACTTTATGTAAAATCAACTGAGTTATCTTTCTCGATAGCTTGCTCTGTAATACCAATTTTTTATGAAGCTGCATAGAATTCGATCCCCCCTAGCCCCCCTTATTAAGGGGGGAACTGGAAAAACATCTATCAAAGTCCCCCTTTTTAAGGGGGATTTAGGGGGATCAAGATATGTGCAACTTCACATTAAATTGGTATAACGTCTTTTGTGTAGTTGTCCAATTTTGGTTCACAAAATACTTAAGTTCGAGACGAATAAGACCGTCATTGTTGTAGTTGAAATTGGAGAGCAAATTTTTCAGCGAAGCAAAAAGGGGTACTTCACGACTCAAGAATCCCCGGACTTTTGATTAAACGAATGTAAAAATTTTTATTCAGTCCGGGGAGTGTCAAAGGTTAAAACCTAAAGACAGTACGAACCCAAGCATATAAACTATCAGGATTGCTGGAATCAGAGTCTGGTGCAGTAATCCAGATCAAACCCGGCGTAACCTCAATATTATCTCCGATTTTATATTGGTAAAATGCCTCAACGTGCAGGGAAGTATCTTTGTCTGCTTGTCCCACACCTGCTCCCAAATCTACATTTTTACTAAGCCTGGTGAGTTTCGGCTCCATACCAACTAAAACCCCACCTAGCGCACCTTCACTAAAAAGATCCGGGAATGCTAGTCCTACCGCCCAATCCATAGCATTACCATCTCCGCGTCCCAAATAGCGGTGTGCTGCATAACTTATCCACCCATTGATTGCCAACTTGGGACTAATTTGATAGAACGCCTGTAGACCATAAAGATTACCCACAGTTCCGGTTCCAGCCACGGTGCTGTTTACCAGGTTACTCCCGACTGCTGGGCCGAAGTTTGTTCCACTTAGACCTCGTGTATTCGCTGGGCTATAAGTATTGACATAAGTTGCAGCCACCCGAAAATTCCGATTAGAGGAGTAGTATATTAACTGTGCTAAAGCTAAATACCTGCCTGTAAATAAGCCATTATTAGGTGTGGGATTACCACCGTTTGGTGCGCTGTACGCTATCCCGAATTGAACCTGTTTGCCTAATCGCTGGAGTATGGCAATTCCTGGGCCGCTATCTCCATAGTTATAGACCAAAGACCGCCGTGAAAATCGTGAAATCCCATTAGCACCAGTTGCAGAAGACGATTCAAAATATGGGTTAACGGGGCCAGAAAGACCTATCTCACTAGCTCCATCAGACAGGGCATAAATGTTGACTTGGGTATCTGGATTAGGTAGAAACCGATAGCGAACACCACCGAGAGTAATAGTGTTACGTGCAAAAGTAATACTGGAGTTATCAGCAGTCCTCCCCTCATAAGTTCCTAATAATGTGGATTCAACTCTTGTTTGTCCCAACGATTCAATATTTCCACCTGATAGTGACAAGCTTAGTGAATCTTTACCGTTAAAACTGGTGTTTAGCCGTAAAGAAGTTGAGCCTTGAAGTGTGACATTGCGAGGTGCTTGTCTCTTGGTAACGACGTTATTGCCAGCCAGAAGTGAACCAAGAACAATCTGGGCACGACCTATAAGTTTGGTTGTGGTTGTAAATTGAGTTGCTTCTAACTTCGCATTTCGTGCTTCCAGGCTATCTACGCGTCCCCGAAGTTGGGCGAGTTCTGGAGAAAATTGTTCTTGTAGTTTTTTGATGGTATCCAAGTCTTCGCGTTTGACTAAATCTGTTGTCGAAGTCGCTATTAGTTCATTGAGGCGATCTAAAGCTGCATTCAACCCAGCGGCAAATTCATAGCGCGTTAGGGAGCGATCGCCTTTAAATGTACCATCTGTATATCCTGCAATTACACCGTAGCGCTCAACTAGAGACTGTAATGCTTGAAATGCCCAATCTGTCGGCTTAATATCTGATAGTTGCGAGACGGATGTAACTTGCCCTGCTGCATTGTTTGGAGCTTTTTGCTTAGTTGGCGGTGTAGCTTGCAACAATTGTGATACAGGTATGACTCGATCTTGGAGATCGCTTGGAGCTTTTTTAAGAGTGACTGGTGCAATTAAAGTGTCTACTGTTTGATTGACAACTGCTTCTGGAGCTTTGTTCTCTTCTACTTCAATAGTAGATACATTAGATTTAGGTAATTCAGCCTGACTTTTGGCTGGATGAAAAACCAGGATAGCTAGAATATCTAGCACCGAAAGCAGGAACACTATGGATCTATAATTCCAGCGAAATTTCGACATGACTCCTTAACTCCTCAACCTTAAAGATGAATAAATTAGCCCTTTATTGGACATAAAAGACAAGATAAATCATTGTTCTAATGTTTATAGCTAATGGTTAGAACATCGATTTACCAAAGCTTTAGCTGCTGAAAAAAGCGCAAAATTCTGATAAATATCGAACCCAGTACTAAGTAGTTGAATGTAAAATCCCAAATTCGCAGTGAGCTAGGAATTGTGACGCTTTAAATAAGCCTAAAACCCTCTGAGATTAGACAATAAATGACTTAGCAAAGACTTCTTTATTTTTAAGGTAAACTCAACCACACACTATATGAACTGATACTTCTGAAACATCCTAAAGTCCATTTTTTAGTTATGCTGTACAAAGTTCATCAATGGCTACTGACATTGACGAAAGCTTGATTTCGATTCAAGTGATTATTTGCCAATTAACATTAGTTGAAAACACTATTTTGTAATCAGCTATATTTTGACAGCATCAATCGTTACACAAGTACGATAGTTCTATCGACTTACCGTACTTTAGTAGAATTATCTTTGCATAGAGCTTGGTACAATGCAAGACCTAGTAATTTTCTATGAGGCGAAAATATGTCAAATTTCTTGGTTAAGTCAATTTCTGTAAGAATTCAGGAGTCAGAATAGTTAAAGAATCGTAAATTCTGACTTCTGACTCACCTCTCCTGCCGGAGACGCTGCGCGTAGCTTGCTTCCCCGGAGGGTTACGGCTACGCTCAGGACAGGCTCGGCGACCACCTGGGTGCTGAATTCTTGCCAATTTCTGATGCTGCCGCTGCTAGGCGTTTCTGTAGGTATGACTTTTCTGTTTGTAATTGCGATCGCTTTTAGCTGCATCCTGTTTCTTCAGACGAAAGCCGTGCAACAGTCGTTTTTTGTTGGCTGTTGCACGGCTTTTATAAAAACTCAAAAACCAAGTTTTTATGCAAATTTAGGCATTGTATTTTGATCGACGGACTGTTATCAAAGACTTTTCCTCACAATCTTGAAGTTTTGTAAGATCAGCCATTAGAAATAGTCTGCTGTGATGGTGATGTCTGGGCTATTATCAAACACCTTCACAAAGCTGATATTGATGCTTTCGTTGTAATACCAAGCATTCTGAGGCGAAGAGTTGAGATTAGAACTCCCTTGCACCTGTGGAATACTTTGTCCGGCGATCTTCACACTCTTCAAACAACCTGAAGCACCTTTAGTTTCAGATGGATCGTGCAATACTGCCACAAAGAAATAGGTTTCAAGCTTTGGCGTGTAACCATCATGAACCCGCTTTACATTAATTTCGCGAGTCTTTTTATCAGGGTAACGATGGGTAATCTCAGTCCGACGATATTCATCGTTCGCTTCCTCATCCCATCCAGAGTTCGGTGGCATCTTAAAAGCAGAAGAACGGCTCACACCATCATCTAAGAACATGGTATACTTACCACTCACACCCGGATAGACATTCAGAGTAATCGGATTAGGCTTACCTTCCTTATTCAGCTGTCCTACATATTGTTCCAATTCAATCGTCGGAATGATAGCACCCGCACGCACATACATCGGCACAATGAAGTTAATATGATCGCCTTCCAGATTAAGACTAGCATCAAAATCTCGGATAGTTGTTCCACCCTCAACAACACTCCCAAGGGGCATAGTATTGTTCATAAAACAGTACCAATCGCTGCCGTAGGGAACATAAACATCCCGCTTGCCGTAGTTTTTCTCAATTGATTGAGGTTCCTGGGGATCTAAAACCGGAGCAATCAACAGATCCTTGCCCACAAAGAATTCATTGTCTAGGAAAGCTTCTTTGTCATTGTAGAGGGATTGATCGCCGGGATCGTTAATAAACAGGGGTCTGGATATCGGTAGTCCACTCAGGGAGTTTTCAAACATCCCATCGTAGAACAACTGCATCAGCCGATAGCGCAATTCAATGTAATGCTTGCAAATCGGCAGTACCATCCGGTACAGATTTTGCGGTTCGGGCAGCTTGCCACCCTGATATTGGTTAAACCATTCTACATACATGAATGGTTCTTGAAACTCTTTACGCCCTTTGCGGACATAATGATTCCGAAACCAGGGCAAGAAAGCACCCGCCGCCGTCCAGCGAATCAGCAATTCTGGACTAGCCCATTTGCCTTCATCCACCGCTGAAGCTTCAAAACCGCCAATGTCCTGCCCATTGATAGCTAATCCGCACAAACCAAGAGACAGCACTTGAGAGACATTCATCTTCAGAAAATCCCAGTCGGAAGAGTTGTCACCATTCCACAATCCTGCATAGCGATGGACACCGCTGAAGCTACCGCGTCCAATGATAAAGTTCCGCTTGTTTTTTCTTTCGCTTAAGTTCGGGTATCTGGAATCTTTGATTTCGTGCAGACGGTTTAATCCCTGATACGTGGCTTTGTGAAGATTGTAAGAGTACAAATTCCACACCTTAATCGCTGGAGTTAATGTCGGCTCGGCATCAGAGTGGGAATTATCCGTCACTAATAAACGGAAAGGAAAGCCCTTCATATCCCCACGATAATCGCGGATAGCAGGTGTTGTCATATCCTGCCAAACCATTTCTAGCCCCATCGAATAGAGGTATTTATATTGGGTTCCCCACCAATCACGTACCTCTTGCCGACCTAAATCCGCGTAATGACCAGAAGCCCCTAGCTCATTACCGTTAGAATCGTTGCCGTAGTAAACCCCACCAATATAGGGTTCCCCACTATTGAAACCTTCAACATACCCATTATTGGGAGAGAATTGATGACCGCTACCGTAAAGCTGGTAAATTTTGCTATCAGGATTTCCGGGATCGTAACGTCTGTCTATGACGAAAAACCCTTTGTCCTTAGCCTCAGCGTAAGTTGAATAATTGGGGTCTAGGCGGCTAATCACTGGGGTGATATTGGTGCTGCATTTCACGCCCTGTTCTTTCAAGTTGTGAAACATTTCGTAGGGGTTGGGGAATTTCTCTGTATCAATCGTGAAGGTTTGGTAATTCTTCTGGATATCTACATCGACATGCATACCATCAAGGGGAATTTGGTATTCCCGATGCTTGCGGACTGCCCATTCTACGATATCTTGACGTTCGTAGCCATAACAACCTTGTTGATATCCCAAGCAGTAGCGGGGTTTCAAGCGCGGTCTGCCCACAATTTCGGTATAACTATCTAGGATGTTGGCAGGGTTATGTCCGATAAAAAAATAAAAGTCAAGATCCCCAAAGCGAGTCCCAATCATATAGCGACTGGAGTTGATATAACCGATATCCACTAGGACTTGACCAGTATTATCAATAAAAACGCCAGTGACGCTATCGTGTTCGGGAACGCCATGAAATTCGTAAAAGAACGGTTCTGAGTGGTAAAGAGGTTCTCGGGGATCTAAAGGACCGCGATCGTAAACTTGCCGATACCGCATATTATCGAAGTTGAAATAGTTGACTTGTGCGGTATTTTTGCTTAGAGATTGCCCGCCTTGTTCGCCAAAGCCAACATATTTGGCATTGGCTGGCTTGTTCACTGCCTGGATAATGGCGTAATCATTATTTCCGTTAGGGGTATAGTAAATCGGAGTATCTGCCGTCTGCCAAACAATATACTCTTCATGGGGAGCAAACATATAGACCGTAATTGAAAATGGCTGATGATTGACAACCACTTTCATTTCTGGATTATTATCTACATTCTTCGTCACCAGTTCAATGCCGTTGCTGACATCTTTTACTACTTCAATGTCAAAATGTTCGTGATTCTCGGTCAGTCTCGTCAAATCTTCAAAGTTGTTCAAAAGTACTGAAGGACTATTTTTTGAAGAATAGTCCTTGGCAGTTTTTTTAGGATTGAAGCGCAACCGGAAAGTATCTTTTTGCGGGAACTGTATGAGTATACTGCATGGATTGCTATCACTCTTGCTAAAATTCAGCGTCAAAGTTTTTGAGTCTGCATCGAAGGCATGACTTTTGACTTCTAGAAGCTTCTCCCATTCTTTATACCTACCAAAATACTCTTCTACTTTGAGAAATTTGTAGGCCTCTTTTTCGGAAAAAATTATATTCGACATGATTATGCTCTGGTAGTACAAAATTGTCTCAATCGCTCAGTGATTAAAATCATTCACCATCAGATTTATCTGAATCTAAAGCGAATAAATTCTATTCTTGTTATTATTGAAGGAAATTGTGTGAGAGACTGACTGAGGTAGAGCTACCTTAACTTCCTACCCCAGACTCTCAAGATTAAATAGTGCAATCTGTTGGAGCCAAGGACAAAGGATGTGACTGGTAATTAGCGATCGCCATGTCATAATTTAGTTGGCAATCTCCCTCAATAAAGTTGCTTAGTTTAAGCTTTAGCCAACGGATGATATTCTATTGCCATCCAAATACAATCTGTATCTGCGTAATATTGATGCCACGGATAAATGTATTTGCTGTTTTCTTCAACTTGACAAAATGGCACAGCAGTTGTAAAACCTGGACTCATTAACATGTCTTCATAGAGAGTGCCATAATCTTGAGCTTTGAACTTCTGCATTCTGCCAGTACCAAATATCTCTGTATGGATTTCTATGAAGTCATGCTTGTTGTGTATGAAACAATTGGTGTGTGAGGGGGCAAACCATAAGTTGAGTTTTACGACAAAGCTTTGCTTTTCACTCGGCGTCTTTGCTTGCCTCGTCATGTAATACGGGTCGATCTCTACAATACCCGCGTCATCTTGTGGCGATTTCCATAGAGGTGTATTTTTAGGATAGGCGAGTTCGCTAGTGTCGCCACTATTGGGAGAGTCTTCCATAGTATCGCCTAATAGAACCCAACCCTCTTCCAAAAGAATATTTCCGATATTGGTGGTGTCTTTTACCTCGATCAATATCAGTGCTTGAGCCTTCTCGATGGTTATGTCTTTGAGGATAGTTGAGGAGAAAGCAGGAATGATATTTCTAACGGGCTGACCAACTGAAACATCCCACATATGTGGGTTAACTACAATCGTTTCGTTGTTGATGTAATAATTGGTTACATCAACAACGTATTTCGCATCTATGTGCGAACCGGAAAAGTTTAACTGCTTTTCCACGTTATGTATCAGCGTGCTTGTCATAATTTACTTTTCCTCTGCTCGACAAAATCTACTCACAGCAAACAAAGCAGTTGAGAGCATTCACTTACTGTTTGAATACAAACTGTCGGTGGCACTTGCTCCACCTAAGCTAATTGACACGTGCCCCAGCGGGCATTACTTAAAATTCTCTTCAACACTTTATTAAAAGTTGAATGCAAATACAAGGACAGTTAAGACAGTTAATAAACATTTAATAAATTCTTAATAACTGTATAGTTGCTATGTATTAGCGTGTATTTTCAAACTTGCCCGAAAATATGAGCAGACAACAAGCTTTTATTTTGCGTTGACTCTGGCTTTTATCCTTAGTGCAACTTGCGCTTTTTTCAGTGTTTATCCGTCTCATAGGTGCGGACTTTCCATTTTGTTTCGTAAAAAAATTTTACAAATTATTTAATTCACCACTACATCAAGACTCTGAAAGTACCTGCATAAATTGTGGAACTTATTTATTATTAGCCAACATCTTATCTAACATTCAACAATACAGTTAATTGCATGTTGCTACAATGATTTTTGAATGATTTTTTGTTATAGAAAAAACGTAAAAAATCAGTAATCTTGAACACATTATCTATCTATAGAATGATGTATTTCACATTCTGAAACAATAAGCATACTCAAAAATTTGGTTTTCGCAGGTAATTTTGCCAATAAGTAAAATTAAGGTTTCTCTCGATGAAACCAGAAGTAAACACTTACAAGGCGCAAAAATGTGGGTAATTGACACAAAACTTGTATTCTTCACGACAGCTATTGTTGCAACAAAAGTGTAATGATTATCGGGATTGTGCGTGAGAACGTCAATCTTGTGGGCAGTTATTCTTTATGAATCGTTAATCTATCACTGGCATTTTAAATAATTTCCTGTAAAATGCTGACTATAAACTCCGGCAAATCGATCGATTTGCCGTAGCATGTGTACTTGTACCCTGTCTGACACAAATGCAAATTCTTTGGTTTATTCCTACTGGATCTCATGACGGACGCTATTTAGGCACAGATATTGGTTCTCGTGTTGTCACACCTGATTATTTACAACAAATTGCCCAAGCTGTGGATAGTTTAGGCTACACTGGCGCATTGTTACCCACAGGAAGTTCTTGCGAAGACGCTTGGATAACCGCCGCTGCTTTCATCTCTGTCACCAAGCAGATGAAATTTCTGGTGGCAATTCGTCCAGGAATTACTTCCCCAAGTGTTGCTGCACGGATGGCAGCAACATTTGACCGAATTTCTCAAGGAAGATTGTTAATTAATGTAGTGACAGGTGGAGATCCGGTGCAATTGGCTGGGGATGGCTTGCATCTTAGTCATGACGATCGCTATGATTTAACCGATGAATTTCTCAGAGTTTGGCGGGGTATCGTCAGTGGAGAAACAGTCGATTTTAAAGGAAACTACCTGGATATTAAAGGCGGTAAACTCTTATTTCCACCAGTTCAAAAACCCTATCCGCCCTTGTGGTTTGGTGGCTCATCTGCTGCCGCCAAGCGGGTTGCTGCTAAACATATAGATGTTTACCTGACTTGGGGTGAACCTCCACAACAAGTGGGCCAAAAGATTGCCGAAGTTAAGAAATTGGCGGCTGAACAAGGCAGAACAGTCCGTTTTGGGATTCGCTTGCATGTAATTGTGCGAGAAACCGAGTCAGCTGCTTGGGATGCAGCCAATGAGCTAATTAAGTATGTCGATGAGGATGCGATCGCTAAAGCTCAGAAAGACTTAGCTCAATCTGATTCTGAAGGACAGCGGCGCATGAGTCAACTACATAGTGGTAGTCGAGCAGCCTTAGAGATTAGCCCCAACCTCTGGACAGGAATTGGATTAGTGCGGGGTGGTGCTGGTACAGCCTTAGTTGGAGATCCCGACACCGTTGCTGCTAGGATGCTGGAATATCGCAATTTGGGGATAGAAACATTCGTTTTCTCTGGGTATCCCCATTTAGAAGAAGCGTATCGCACCGCTGAATTATTATTTCCACGTCTACCTTTGCAGAATGAACCTGCACCTTTAACGCCAGCAGTCTTAAGTCCTATTGGCAAAGATTTCGCCAATGAAAAAATTGCGAAACAATTAACAAGTGCTTCATGACTTAATAATTCGTAATTCGTAATTAAAGAGCAAGTTGCGAATTATGCCAACGATGCTTCTAGATTAATCCTTGTGGACAATCTAAAATCCCAAATCCCATGACTATTTCTCTTAAACAGACCAAAAGCAACAACAATATAATATTTCTGAACGGCTTGTGGGAAAACCAACAATTCCAGAAATTAGTTCCTTGGATTGTACCTGTTACCGTACTAGTTCTTTGGGAATTTGCTTCCAGAACTGGCCTACTTTCCAGCAGGATTTTACCAGCACCAAGTGGTGTAATTGCTACAGCGATTAAACTAGGATCGACTGGAGAACTGTTCCAACATATAGGAATTAGTGCTGGGCGGGCGATATCTGGTTTTATAGTTGGTGGCAGTATTGGCTTTAGTTTAGGATTGCTCAATGGCTTTTCCCGTGTAGCAGAAAAGTTATTGGATAGTTCCTTACAAATGCTTCGTACTATCCCTAATTTGGCATTAATTCCGCTAGTGATTCTCTGGTTTGGTATTGGCGATCAAGCTAGATTATTTCTAGTGTCTATGGGGGTATTTTTCCCATTATATCTCAATACATTTCATGGCATCCGCAGTGTTGACCCTGGACTGATTGAAATGGGAAAAGTCTATGGATTAAAAACACCACAACTTCTGTGGCAAATAATTTTTCCAGGAGCTTTGTCTTCGATTCTCGTTGGTGTCCGTTTTTCCTTGGGGATTATGTGGTTGACACTAATTGTGGCAGAAACGATCGCGGCAGATTCTGGTCTTGGTTATATGGCAATGAATGCCCGTGAGTTTATGCAAACCGATGTTGTGGTTTTAAGTATTGTAATCTATGCACTGCTGGGTAAATTAGCAGATGCTGTCGCCAGAGGATTAGAAACAAAATTCTTGGCTTGGAACCCCAATTACCAAAAGTCATAAATACTAAACTCACCAGACTCAAAGGTTGAAAATTCCTGATTTTAACTTTTGAATTCTATTAATTTTGACTGTGATTTGCTTTCTTCAACGTCTGATCAATCAAATAAATAATAATTCCAGTTGTTCTCGAAAAGGAGGTTTTGCAAGTGAGTTCAAATGTACAGGGTACACAATTAAGTATTTTGGATTTGACGAAAGCTTTTGGTAATAAAACTGTTTTAAACTCGCTGAATTTAGAAGTTGAAGCAGGTGAGTTTGTCGCTATTGTTGGACGAAGTGGTTGTGGCAAGAGTACTTTATTGCGTCTGGTGTCAGGATTAGATAGAGCAACTTCAGGCGGAATACTATTGGATGGAGAACCACTGCGTAGACTCAGCCGCTCCGTAACAGTGATGTTTCAAGATCCCCGCTTGCTGCCGTGGAAGCGCGTTGTTCAGAACGTGGGGTTGGGCTTAGAAGGTAATTGGCGTGAAAAAGCTTTGTGGGCACTCAATAAAGTCGGACTCAAAGATAGGGCTGATGAGTGGCCTTATATTTTGTCTGGAGGACAACGGCAACGGGTATCATTGGCCAGAGCGTTAGTTAGTCAGCCCCGTTTGTTGTTGCTAGATGAACCTTTGGGAGCATTGGATGCTCTAACTCGGTTAGAGATGCAGGGTTTGATTGAAAACTTATGGCAAGAACGAAGATTTACTGCATTTTTGGTTACTCATGATGTAGAAGAGGCTGTGGCGTTAGCAGACCGAGTGATAGTGATTGATGAAGGAAAGATTTCTATGGATTTGCCTGTGAGACTTTCACGCCCACGGGATAGAAGTAGCGAAGTGTTTATCAATATCAGAGAAGCAGTTTTAGAGCAAGTAATGAGCAATGAAAGTACTCGGCTAAACAACCAGTTATTACAGCTGAGTAGTTGAAATTTAAGCTTTTTGTAGTCAATCAATATTAAACTTGAGGTAGCTGCGGTAAATATGCTACTTCGAGATTAAAACTTGCCTATACCAATAAAGAATATTTATGAATACTCAAAATACCTCTTAACTCTACTCTCTGCCAGTCTGGGGGATTTTTTATATATTCACGATCTAGACAAACTAAAATATAATAATCTTAATCTATATTGCTTTATTGACACAAATATCTATCATTTACATTGAATCTAATGATCGTCAAAAAATTAACAAAGTATGA
This sequence comes from Nostoc sp. EspVER01, assembly GCF_034530635.1. Lineage (NCBI taxonomy): Bacteria > Bacillati > Cyanobacteriota > Cyanophyceae > Nostocales > Nostocaceae > Nostoc > Nostoc sp. EspVER01. The sequence goes on along the minus strand of NZ_JAVRCS010000001.1, from coordinate 466,200 downwards.
TGCAGAAGATTATAGACAGATCAGACTAGAAGCTTTAGATAAAAATCCAGATTCATTTGGCACAACATATCAAGAAGAAGTAATTAAGACGATAGAACAATTTCGGGATAGAATTCCAGCAGATAACAATAATTTTATTTTGGGATATTTTGAGGATAAAAATTTAATTGGGATAGTCGCATTTCATCAAGAATCAAGAATAAAACTCAGGCATAAAGCATATATTAGTAGCATGTATGTTCAACAAGAATATCGGGGAAAGGGTGTAGGTAAATTATTATTAAATGAATTAATTGAAAGAGCAAAAGCTATTAATGAGGTGGAAATTTTATTAATTGATATTGTTAAAAGCAACTTTTTAGCAAAACCACTTTATTTATCATTGGGCTTTCAAATATATGGAACAGAGAAAAGAGCGTATCAATATAATAACCAATATTTTGATCTAGAGTTTATGTATTTACAGATTAAATAATCGTTCCTAATTCCATTCTGAATTCTGACTCACCTCGACTCCTTTCGACTTCTCTACGAGACGCTACGCGTTAGCGGAGCTTTCGCTTTAGCGATACGCTCAAGGCAAGTCGCTCGGCGACCACCTGACTCCTGAATTCTTACAAATAATCAGCCTTGAAATATTACTAAATATCATCATAATTTGTGCCAATAAAAAATGGCACTCAGTTTTGTCAAACATAGGCAATTTCCAGAGATATAGAATTCCTATTTGATTTGTGAACAAGACTCAGTACGGATCTATCCATTCTTTCCTGTTCGCTGTCCTCTATTCCCTGTGCCCTGTCTACGCAACCAAATTCAGGAATCAAACCGGATTCCTATAGCCTTGTCAATAAAGAAGAGGTAATCTACAATGAAGCTCATTTTGCCGCTCGATCTGGTTACTGACATTGAGCCACATCTACCATCCAATACACAGATTGTACGAGTAGATGAGGTGCTGCCGATTGAGTTGCACAATCCAAAATCCAAAACTAAAAATGGAATTAGGGAGTAGCTAATGGTGAAACTAATTTTACCCGATCATCTCATTGCAGATATAAAGCCATACCTACCATCTAATATAGATGTAGTAGAGGTGGATAGTGAAGGTAATCTCGATGGTGATGCCAGTGATGCAGAGATTTATGTCAATGGATTTTACCTGAGAACCTCTACCCTTGACAAAGTACTGACAGCAGCACCCGCGCTGCGTTGGCAACAGTCACCAAGTGCTGGCGTGAATCACATCCTCACACCAACTTTTTTGCAAAAGGACATTATCCTCACTAATGGTGCAGGGGTTCATGCAATTCCAATTTCGGAATTTGTACTCGCATTTATGCTCTATCACGCCAAGAATCTGCGGAAATTGCAAACTTTGCAGAATGAACACACTTGGGTAAGAGGAGTGTTTCTCGAAGAGTTGGCAGACGCGACTTTATTAATTCTCGGCACAGGAAATATCGGTCAAGCGATCGCTTCTCGTGCCAAAGCCTTTGGAGTTACAGTGTGGGGTAGTCGCCGCCATCCTGAACCCCTACCGAATTTTGACAAAGTTGTGGGTGCTGATGAGTGGCGATCGCTCCTCCCACACGTAGACTATGTAGTTGTTGCTACACCACTAACCCCAGAAACTAAAGGCTTGATCGATGAAACTGCATTGCGCTCTATGCGTCAGTCTGCTTACCTAATTAATATTGCTCGTGGTGCGATCGTAGATGAAGCTGCATTGCTTACCGCACTACGTGAGGGATGGATTGCGGGTGCTGGATTAGACACTGTTGCAACCGAACCTCTGCCGCCAGAAAGTCCCTTATGGTCGCTACCGAATGCCTTTATCACTCCCCATTGTTCAGCCTTGTCGCCACGCCTCAGAGAACGCATAGCACAACTATTTATCGACAATCTTCAACGCTACCAAACTGGTCAGCCCTTGCGGAATGTTGTAGATAAGCAAGCAGGATACTAAATATTGGGTATTGGGCATGGGGTACAAGAAAGAAGCAGAGGGGCAGAGGAGCAGAGGGGCAGAGGGGATAAAATTTACTGTAACTTCTCCTCTGCTTCCCTGTCTCCCCTGCTCACAATCACTTAATTTTCAGCACTGACTTCCCTAATGACTGGCAAATAACATCATTCTGCGGCGTATGTATACGGCTGCACAAAACGTCACGGTAGTGACGCTCTAAAGGATTTCTTTTTAATAAACCAGGATTACCAGTTAGTTCTAAGGCAATTTCTACAGCACGAATTGAGTTGGTTGTGGTGAGGTATTTAACAGCCTGTGCCTGTAATCCTAGGTTAGGCTCATATTTGCCCTTGTCAATATCTTGAGCCAAACTATAAATCAATCTATTATTAGCAAACAGCAGTGCTTCCATCTCACCCACGGCAGTTTGGAAGCGTGGCAGAGTTGCCAGTGGCTCTTGGAGATTAGAAGGCGATCGCTCCCAAAGATATTTAACAAGCCAGTCTCGCGCACTACTAGCAACACCGAGATATAAGGCACTCACTGTCAAACTGCCCCAAGTGGAAATCAGTGGATCAAAAGATGGCGCAGCAGATATGGGGTTGATATTGAGAGCATACTCTGAGGGAATTAATACATTCTTTAAAATGAGATCGTGGCTGCCTGTAGCTCTCATTCCCAAGTGATCCCAGGTTTCGACAATTCGCAAACCTGGCAGATCGCGCGGAACTAGAAAATTCCCAACTTGTGGTTCATCTTCAGTTGTCCGTGCCCAAACAACAAAATAGCTGAGGATAGGACTGCCCGTGGTGTATTGCTTATGTCCTGTTAAACGCCAGCCATCTGCTGTTCGTTCGGCAATTGTTGCAGGTAATCCGCCTCTCGCTGGCGTTCCTAACTCTGGTTCAACACGGGCAGCATTCAGCAGGGCAATACCTTCAATTGATTCACGACACAGCCGCCTATATACTTCTGGATGCCAGCGACGGCTACGGGCTGCATGAGCATGTTGAAGATAGTGCATTGTCAGTACTAATGCGGTCGAAGCATCACCACGCGCTATCCCTTCAATCACCCGGCAGATAGTTGCCAACCCCAAATCCTGTCCACCGAATTCACGGGGAATGGTGAGGTTGAGCAATCCTGCCTCATGCAAAGCTGTAAAATTCTCGAAGGGAAAGGAAGCATCTCTATCGTGTACCCCTGCACGGGTGGCAAAATCTTTGGACAGAGCCTCAACTCGGTCGAAAATATTGGGGAGAGTTTCTAAGCCTTGGGCTACAAAGGTGTCTGGCACTGCTTGCTCCAACTGTGACATAAATACTCCTTCGTAATTCACTGTACTACTAAATCAGAGATGTTTTTCAATATGGAAGCATCTCAAGTTTGCAGGAACATCAAAATTTTTCCCATGACGGCAGTCTCCCCTCAATCTGCAATCCTCATTACCCAGACTGTATACTTCTAGCGCTTGTGGAATACTACTTAAAATCGACCGAGATTTAGTAATTAATTATCTCAGTTAAGTATGACACAAACTCCTTTCATAGAGCAAGCCAAGCAAAAAATTCAGCGATCGCCCCACAACTTAGGAACTGAATTCCCTACTGGTCTTTTAAGCTAATCATTATTCAAATTAAATCTCCGCATTTGGAACGAAGCACGGAGAAACAAGCGTTTAAATATTCTCTGTTGAGAGTAATATAAAGATCCCTAGATAATGCAGGGATAATTTTCTCATCAAGTAGATTTTCTAATGGATAAATATACAGCAACAACATTGGCGATCGCAAGCAAGGTGATATTGGTTGCTTTTATAGCGGTTCCTCTGCTACTGAGGTATAACTAGACTTCATATATAAATTTTTTAACTTTGAAGATGTACCCGATCTGAGTGAGAACCGCTATGGATGATTTCCTATATTTAACCAAATCTATGGTGTCACAATTTCATCAGAGCACTAGCTTTATAACCACCATTCAATTTATCCATTTACTACTTGACTTGATCGCATCGCAATCTTAGGTTTTAAAAGACGAATTTGCGATTTATTGTCATTTTTTGAACTATAGGCTCATTTAAAATTATGCTTATTTCTCAACTTCTATCAAGCTGCAATATGTATTGCTGCTATGCCCTTGATAGGAAAAATGCTAAGATTGCCGTAGTTAACTAGTGTGTGTGCCGGATCACAACATTAATGTGTTTTACCTCACAGCTAATTTAAACAACTTAATTGTCACCTTTAAGCAAACAATAGTCGCCGTTATGGCTACCATCATGTTATGCAGCCTAGCTATTTAAAGATTTAATGTATAAATGGTTGTGAAATATATTTTTTTTGTTAAAAATCATCTATTAGGTGACTTGTCAGAAAATTTACATTAAGAAACTACTAAAATATCTAAATTTAAGTGCTAAGGAGTGTAAGCTAATTATGTAAATATCATGTTTGTATGTAAATATGATGATGTTCGCAAGTCTATTTTAGTCACTTGCATTTGTTACACTATAGGAGGTATAATACAAACGTTAAATAACTTGCTAGATGCTCCTTAAAAATACTAAGCAGTGCTGGAAAAAGATCCCCTCTGGAATCTCCAAGCAAACTTAAGCAATATTTGTTTAAGTGGAGTTTTGCTTAATTGGTAAAATACTACTTAAACAAAAATTACGATGTGCTTTTATAGCTTTATAGTTTTTATAGTCTTCTGTTTCCTGTAGCCTACTCAAAATCCTCTTTTGTTCCAGGTTGCATGATAAGGATGAAGCTATCCCGGAGACTATCCCCTAGACTCGCCAAAGCACTAGGGAATATGCCGGGACCTAATTGCACATTGTGTAAATTTCTGATTAACACTACAACGTTAGTCAGATTTGTAGTTGTGGTTTTTTTGCTGTCAGGCTTTGATCACACAACTGCAATGAATTACGTTTCCACATAATTTACGACTCAATGCAATTTCTAACTACAATTATGTCACACCATTTAAGTCAAGACAAGGCTGTTAAAAAGTTAGGAATGTCTGAAAACATTCTTTTAAGAATTCTTCCGATTCAGGTCTTGTTCAAGAGGATGAAAGCTAACTTTCAGCCATAACATTATTCCGAACTAGAAAAAACTTTGAGAGTTTGTGATTGAGAAATGAAATATTTTGCATAGCTATTGCTGGATATAGCAAATTATGCTCCAAAAAGAATTTCTCTTCATCATCACTTCCAACCACTGCTGATTGCAAAAATGAGCAATCCTGATTTGTGTGGAGTCTGTCAATGCAGTTAGTTGCTCTTGAAGCTAAATGTCGGTAAACAAAGCTCTAGCTAGATATTCTGGCATTTACACTAGTTATTGCCACATCAATAACTGGCTGCAACAAGTAGATTGGCCACTCAATAAAAATACTTTGTATGTAAAAGAGAGCTGCTTTGCTGCCATACTATTTCTCTCTAAAATCTACTCTAGTAAAGCTTAGAGTTTCCTCGGTGAAAATACCGGATTAAATAATATTTTTAATGAAGTTTTGAATTGGATTCCGACTGATAGCTAACTAAATTTTTTTTGTGGAGATTAAAAAATGCCACCAGTGCTTTCTGAGCAACATGTGGGTGAAAGAATTTTGTATACCTTGGGTACAAAACTTTCAGAAAAAGAATTAGAGAACTTCTTGGCAGAAATGGAGATTGTGGAGCCACCATCAGCAAAGCAATTCTGGGAATCTGCACAGACGAATCCTGGTATATACATTATTCTTACAGGTAAAGTCAGACTATTAGATAGCTCTGAGAATTTAATTACTACCTTTGGTGCATGGTCTGTTTTTGGTGAATTGACCTTGTTTCCTGAAGCTAACTTTAGTCCTTATGTAGCTAGAGCTTCGACCAGCTTAAAACTTGGCTATTTTAGGCAAGAAGCATTGCAAAGGTTGATAGACAAGTATCCTAGCATTCGCGATCGCCTATTTGCCCGTGCAGAACTTTGGGATTTGTTGTTGTTATGTCGCCAAGTATCACAATTCCCACGCCATACATCACAAGTTTCAGGAATGCTCAAAGCCTTATCTTTGTTTGAGCGACACCAGTTAGAAACTGGCTCTGTAAGTCCACAAATATCCCAAGATTCACAGTTGTGGCTATTGTATAAAGGTCAGTTGGGGCATTCTGAAGGCGATTCTTTGACACCAGGTACAATCTTTGCTCAACCAAAACAAGGAGATTGGCAAACAACGCAACCAACGATTGCTTACATTCTGAAAAACCACCAGATGCAAACAGCACGAGAATACTTCCCAGAATTAGGGGAGTGGGCTTTTGCCATGAGCGTCAGCGGAACGGGATTGGAGGCTGAGGAATGGGGACTGGGTGCTAGAGAAAAAATTCAATCTCCAAAATCTAAAATTATTCCTTTTCCCCAAAGAGAGAAGCAGTCACAACAACAGCCAACAAAAAAATCACGTTTTTACTTTCCCAGCCCGAAAGTACAAATGGGGCATTGGTGGAAGCGGATTACCAAAAGCTATCCCTTCTATGCCCAACAAAGTGCAGCTGATTGTGGCTCTGCTTGTTTGGTGATGATTGGTAACTATTGGGGCAAACATTTTAGTATCAATCGCCTACGGGATATGACCAATGTCACTCGCAACGGTGCATCCCTCAAGGCTATGGCAACAACAGCAGAATACCTGGGTTTTGCCACCCGTCCGGTGAAAGCTACTCTTGATAAATTAGCAGAACAACCTTTACCTGCAATTGCTCACTGGGAAGGTAAACACTTTATTGTTGTCTATGAAATCACCAAAAAGCGGGTGATTGTATGCGACCCAGCCCTTGGTCAACGCAGTCTGACAAAAGCTGAATTTCAAGCGGGTTGGAGTGGTTATGCATTGTTACTGCAACCTACAGCTCTACTAAAAAGTGCTAAGGACGAAAGTAGAAGCTTCTGGAAATTTTTTGAGTTAGTCAAACCTCACTATCGAACACTGCTAGAAATTTTCATCGCTTCGATAGTCATTCAATTATTTGGGTTAGTAACGCCAGTATTTACCCAATTGTTGCTCGATAGAGTACTTGTGCAACGCAGCGTTCCAACCTTAAACGCCATTGGTTTAGGAATGATTGTTTTTGGGTTGTTTGGTGTTGCTGTCAACGGTGTACGGCAATATCTGTTATTTCACACTGCTAACCGCATTAGCATCGCCTTACTCGTAGGCTTCATCAAACATACCTTCCGTTTACCCCTTGCTTATTTCGAGTCGCGTTTCGTTGGAGATATAATCTCGCGCATCCAAGAAAACCAGAAAATTCAGCACTTCCTGACTGGTCAGACACTCTCCATTGTGTTGGATATGCTGACATTAGTGGTTTATCTGGCTTTGATGTTTTCCTATAGCTGGCGGATGGCATTATTCGTGCTGTGTACTGTACCGCCATTTTTTATCTTGGCGCTGGCCAGCACAAGTATTTTGCGCCGCATCTCCAGAGATATTTTTAATGCAGCTACCAAAGAACAAAGCTATCTCATAGAATCCCTAAGCGGAATTCGTACCGTCCGCTCATTAGCAATTGAACAGACAGTGCGTTGGCGTTGGGAGGAACTGCTGAATGATTTAATCAAAAAAGACTTTAATGCTCAAATAATTGACAATCGCTTGCAAATTATCAGCGGCGTCATCCACACCTTTGTAAATACTTCATTGCTGTGGTATGGAGCGACCCAGGTAATTAATGGCGAACTAACTATTGGACAATTAGTTGCTTTCAATATGTTGGTGGGTAACGTCTTGAGTCCTTTCCAGCGACTGGCTTTGCTGTGGAATGAATTACAGGAAATCGTGATTTCCACTGAACGTATTAATGATGTGTTGGAGGCGGAACCAGAAGAAGACTTAGAAACTAAACCCCGCAAGTCGTTGGGTAAACTCCGCGGCAACATTTGTTTTCAGAATGTTACCTTTCGTTATCACCCAGAAAGCGACACTAACGTATTAGAAAATCTCAACTTTGAAATTAAGCCGGAACAGATGGTTGCAGTAGTAGGGCGCAGCGGTTCTGGAAAAACAACTCTCAGTAAATTGATTTTGGGTTTATACCCACCGACTGATGGCAAAATCCTCATTGATGGTAACGATATCACCAGTGTATCTATGCGATCGCTGCGTTCCCAAGTCGGCGTTGTAGACCAAGATACTTTTTTGTTTGGTGGGACTGTTCGCGAAAACATTGCGATCGCTTATCCAAATGCTTCTTCAGAAGAAATTATCCAAGCAGCAAAATATGCTGGAGCCGATGAATTTATTCAAAAATTACCGATGGGTTACGAATCCGAAATTGGTGAAAGCGGCGGAATGCTCTCTGGTGGACAGCGCCAACGCCTAGCAATTGCTCGTGCTTTGCTCGGAAATCCTCGGTTATTACTGTTTGATGAAGCCACTAGTCACCTAGATTCAGAATCAGAACGGATTATTCAAAACAATCTCAAAACAATTCTTCAAGGACGCACAAGTGTAATTATTGCCCATCGCCTCTCTACAGTCCGTAACGCGGACTTAATCCTGGTTTTAGATCAAGGTATTTTGGTAGAAAGCGGTACCCACGACGAATTAATCGCTAAAAAAGGTCATTATTACTACCTGAATCAACAACAACTGTCTCAAGTTAGTTGATGGGGTATTGGGCAGTCTTTTTCTTCTTGACGAGACTCTGCGCGTAGCTTGCTTCCCTGTAAGGGTAAAATTTTGAATACTTCTCCTGGCGGAGAGGCTACGCCCGAAGCGTAGCTATGCCGCAGGCTTTACGACAAGCTCAGTACAAGTTTTGAATTTTGAATTGATTTCTCCCCCACTCCCCATCTACTGTTATCGGAAAAAAAACCATGCCACATCCCAATAGATCCTCCCCACTTTCCCCAGATGAGCAAGATAAATATCAAGGTTACAAACAGCAAGAGGAATCGGTAGAGTTTGACGAGCAGACAGAGGCAGAAAATGAAAGTCAAGATTTGTACTACGGTACAGAAAAACTACTCAATGCCTTACCTCGAATTTGGACTCGTGGTTTGTTGTATACGCTCATTGCCTTTGCTGGGCTATTCTTGCCTTGGGCAACTCTCTCGAAAGTCGATGAAACTGGTAGCGCTAGAGGGCGTATGGAACCTAAAGGCGCAACTCAAAAATTAGACGCTCAAGCTGCTGGAAGTGTCAAAGCAGTTACAGTCAAAGAAGGAGATACAGTTAGAGCCGGCCAGGTTTTACTGGAACTGGATGCTGATTTACTGCAAACAGAACTCCAACAAGTTCAGAGCAAATTGCAAGGGCTACAAAATCGGCAATCCCAACTGGAACTGCTGAAAAATCAACTCTTAATGTCAACAAGTCTTTTAGAACAACAAAATAAATCTCAAGAATTAGAAAAATTGGCTCAACTCAACCAGGTGCGGCAAAACCTGGATGCCAAACTGAGTAGCTATAACCTGCAAAAGTTAGAAAAACAATCATTAGTTAAGCAAGCAGAGGAGCAAATTTCAACCAATCAAGATGACCGAAAATCGGCTGAAGTTCGTTTCCGTATAGATTCTAGGAACGTTGAACGTTATAGCAAACTCGTTGACGACAAGATAGTTGCTCCAAACGTATTTGATGAAATCAAAAAACAAGAGGAAGAAAGCAAACGACTTTATAACAAGTCTCTATCAGATATTAAACAAGCCGAATTGCGTTTAGCCCAAGAGCTAAATAGTTATCAAGTAACTATCAAAACGTTGGAGTCTGATATCAAACAAGCAAAACTCCGACTGCAAGAAGAACAAAGTAGTTATAAAAGTGCCACGCAAGCCGGACAACTAGCTGTAATGAAAAATCAGGAACAGCTAAAAGACATACAGTCACAAATAACAGCAACGCAATCAGAAATCGCTCAGACTAAAAGCCAGCTTACATCTATAAGAGTACAAATTCAGCAGCGCGTGGTGCGATCGCCGATTAATGGGGTGATTTTTGAATTACCCACCACTAAGGCAGGAGCGGTGGTGCAAGTCGGTCAAAGGATTGCCCAAATTGCACCCACGAAAACAGACTTCGTACTCAGAGCAAATATGCCTAATCAGGATAGCGGTTTCTTGAAGTTAGGAATGCCAGTAAAAGTCAAGTTTGATGCCTATCCCTTCCAAGAGTATGGCATCGTGCAAGGGAAAGTTACTTGGATCTCGCCTGACTCGAAAGTTAACCAAACACCCCAAGGCAACATCGAAACCTATGAATTAGAAATCACCTTAGACCAGCAATATGTCCAAAGTGGGAACAAACGTATTCCATTAGGTGCTGGTCAGACAGCAAATGCTGAAGTCATCATTCGTCAACGACGAGTAATTGACTTTGTTCTAGATCCGTTCAAGAAACTGAAAAAGGGCGGTTTGGAGATGTAGTTAAAGGTATAGGAATCAGGAAATAGGACAAGGGAGACTGGAGGAATAATTAATGCCCCATGCTGTGCCCCATACCCAATCCCTAATCCGCTTAATTATTGGAGATATCATGTTATGCCCCACAATCTGACTATTTCCACCTCAGATATCATTCACAGTCTGAAACTCTCCTGTCAGATACCTGCTGTTGTGGAAGCGATCGCATCGCAAAGTATTATTACCGAAGCAGCTCAAGCGGCAGGAATTACAGTCACGCCAGAAGAACTACAGCAAGAAGGAGATAACTTAAGGTTCGCCAAGAAGCTTGTCAAAGCTAAAGACACCTGGTCATGGCTAGAAAAACACCACCTCTCTGTGGATCAGTTTGAAGAATTAGCCTACAACAACATCCTTTCGCGGAAGTTAGCAAATCATCTATTTTCCAATCAACTGGAAAAGCATTTTTACGAACATCAGCTAGATTATATCGCTGCCGTTACCTACGAAGTTGTCTTCGAGGATCGAGACTTGGCTTTAGAGCTTTTTTATGCCCTAGAAGAAGGCGAAATCAATTTTCCAGATATTGCTCGTCTATATATCTCAGAACCAGAAGCCCGTCGTGCTTATGGATACAAAGGACTCCGGTACCGCAAAGATTTTCGTCCAGAGATTGCAGCCGCTGTCTTTGCTGCTGCACCACCAGAAGCTCTCAAACCGATAACGACTCCCAAGGGAGTGTATTTAATTTGGGTGGAAGAAGTCATTCAACCCCAATTAGATGAACAGTTGCGCCAAAAAATCATTACAGAATCCTTTGCTGATTGGTTAAAGCAACAAATCACCACGATGAAAATAGTTACTCAAATAGACTCAGACGGTTCACAAGAGGAATTAATAGATATGTTATTCACCAAGACTAAATAATTTAGGAATTTTCAAATGTTTTTGTTGCTAAGTATCTACCCTAATTTAGGATATATTTCTCTAGCCTTCAAAAATGTTGCAGATACAGGTTTTATTTGCTTTAAAACTTAATAGCTTTTCTTTTTTAGTGTTTTGTGAATATATCTACAAAGTGCTATTACTGCGTTGTTTAAAAATTAATTTAAATCGTTATAACTCTTGCTGGGCAGCAATTAATTTAATTTCTGCTTAAATTTGACATGCAGTTTTTTATAACTTCAATTATGACTAAATATAATGAATTTTAAACATAAATACATTAGTTTTTTTAATCATAAATTCCTCAAAAAAGTGTTGACTTTTTTGAGGAATAAAGTATATTAGATGTATAGCCAAACGAAATAAGTTGGTTAGACAAAACATTCCCAACAACAGTTACAAATTTTAGGAGAACTCAAATGATCATTTCTGATCTTAACTACTTGGAAAATACCACTGAAGAAATTATTGGTGGTACCTATAAGAAGCCAATCATCATCATAGTTAAGCCCAAGCCCAAGCCCACTCCAAAATACACAAGCATTGCACAAGCAGATGCAGATGCTTCAGCAACCGGCGGCGTCAACAACATCGCTGTAACCTTTACTAACGCTACCGTCACTCCTAATAGTGCTACTGCTTCCTCATCCAGCTATGCTTCTACTTCTTACAAGTAGTAACAAGTAGTAATAATTAAACTCTACTTACAAAAAGTATTAACTTCTGCAAGTAGAGTTAGGCTCGAAAGCTTAGTATATTGATAAATGCCGAAGGCTCTTTGCTCATTTGAGCCTTCGGCTTTTACCAAAAATACATCTTTTGGCCTGAAATAACTGTTTCCGCAATAAAATTTTACAACTGACAACATTTAATCCTCAACCCAGTTTGCAGTCTATGTTGTTTGCCCGCCCTGAATTAAAACTCTGGGCTAATAGTCATAAGAGGAACACTTTACCGTAGCCTTAAGCTTCTCGTAGACCCCCCAAAGGTAGAGAAGAGTAAAATTCCTGTTAATCAAATTTAAGAAGTAATCAAGCAGACATGATATCAATTGATATCATTTATAAGTTTCAAAAACTTGAGTTCCTTGCAGATATAGGAACAACAGACATATTAAATAAATAAAGATTGTATAAATCATAGCTCATAAATAAAAGGATACAAGCTCCTAAATTTATTTATGGGGATTGTTAATTTTGAATTTGGAGCAAAGCGACGTGACCACAATTCCTGATGCTCTCCAACTCGCAAGTCAATATCACCAAGCCAAGCGTTTCACCCAAGCCGAAGAGATTTATCGTCAAATTATAGATTTAGATCCCCAGCAGTCAGAGGCGTTATATGGATTAGGTCTGCTGGTGCAGCAACGTGAACAATATCAAAATGCAGAACAATTTTTTCAAGCAGCCTTGCAATTACAGCCAGAAGTAGGGGCAATACATAACAGTTTGGGGTTTGCTCTGCAACAACAGGGTAAACTAGAAGAAGCGATCGCCTGTTATGAAAAAGCACTCTTAATTCTTCCTGACAGTATAGAAGTACAAATTAATATCAAAAATATTCTTCACATTCAAGGTAAGCTGTCACCAGAAGAACAAATCCGCTACGCAGAGTTGAATGAGCAGTTTGCTTTAGCTAGGCAACAGGCAGGTGATTTCAAGATCGCAGAATTATATTATCGCCAAGCTATTGCATTGCAGCCAGATTTGGTATCATCTCATACTAATTTAGGAGAGGTACTCCAAAAACAAGGGCGATTCAATGATGCCATCGATTCTTACCAACAAGCACTAAAAATTAAACCAGACTATCATTACGCCTATCATAACTTAGGGTATCTTTTCCAGGAAAAAGGAAAATTTGCAGAAGCAATAGAAGCTTATGAAAAAACTTTAAGCATTCAACCTGATTTTGCAATCACCTATAACAACTTGGGAAATATTCTCAGGGCACAAAATAAATTTGATGCTGCCATAGAATCCTATCAAAAAGCGATTAAAACTCGATCTGATATTGATTACATATATTCCAACTTGGGAACAGCATTGAGAGATGATAACCAAATAGAAGGGGCAATCCAGGCATTTGAGCAAGCAGTCAAACTAACACCAAACTATGATCTGGCTAAATTTGGTGCTTGTATGAGCCAACTACCAGTTATCTATTCTAATGTTGATGAAATTGCATTCAGACGAAATCAGTATCAACAGTATTTGCAAGATTTAGCTCAATATTATGAATTAACTAATCAGGAAGAACGGGCCAAAGCATCTGAGGCTGTGGGAGCATTTCAACCTTTTTATTTGACATATCAAGGTTTAAATGACCGAGATTTACAGCGAACTTATGGGGAAATGATTTTCCAGATTATGTCGAGTCGCTATCCCCAAGATTGCCAGCCGCTTGTTCTGCCAAATTTAGAGAAAAATCAAAAGGTTCGTATTGGTATTGTCTCTGGGTTTTTATCTAGTCATTCTAATTGGAAAATCCCGATTAAAGGTTGGGTAGAAAATATAGATAGAAGCGAGTTTGAATTATTTGGTTATTATACCGGAGATAAAACAGATTACTCAACGATAAGTGCCACCAAAGCTTTTGATAAATTTGTCCAAGGTGTTCGCTCAACTGAACAATGGTGTGAGGTAATCACAAAAGATAAATTACATATCTTGATTTTCCCAGAATTTGGAATGGACCCAATGACGCTCAAACTGGGTTGTCTGAGATTAGCACCAATTCAAATGACATCTTGGGGACACCCTGAGACGAGTGGACTCCCGACAATTGACTATTACTTGAGCAGTGACTTAATGGAACCAGAAAATGCTCAAGAACATTATACAGAAAAATTAGTTAGATTACCTAATCTATCTATTCATTACATGCCTTTAGCAATTCCACCCGAAGAAATTAAGAAACCAGATATAGGTTTAAAAGAGGATGATATTTTCTTCTGGTGTTGTCAGTCATTATATAAATATTTGCCTAATCATGATGATGTTTTCCCTTCTATTGCTAAAGAGTTAGGTAATTCTAAGTTTGTATTTATTAAAAGCAAAAGTGAAGAAATCACAGAAAGATTTCGCCAGCGCTTAAACCATGCTTTTACAGCATTCGGGTTAGATTATCAAGATCACTGTTTGTTTTTGTCTTTCCTGAATGACAGAAAGTTTGCTGGGACTACAGCTTTAGCAGATGTCTTCTTAGATAGTATTGGTTGGTCTGGATGTAACTCCACGCTCGAATCTATTGCTCATAATATTCCAGTTGTCACTTTACCAGGAGAAATGATGCGATCGCGCCATTCTCTAGCAATTTTGCAGATGATGGGTATCGAAGAGACGATCGCTTCAAATAAATCAGAATACGTCCAAATCGCCATCCGTCTGGGGAAAGATGCTCAATATCGGCAATATATTTCCCAGCAAGTTGCAGAAAATAAACATAAATTATATGGCGATTTAAAGCCAGTCAGAGCGCTGGAAGATTTTATTTTGCAGTTGGTTAATAAACCAAGACAATTTAACGCCGAAGAAGTTGCTGAACTCTTTCAAATTGCACTTCAAGATCATCGAGCTAATCGCCTAGACACAGCCGAACAGCTATATCGTCAGGTGATAGAAAAACAACCAGACTATTCAGAAGCATTATACGGTTTAGGGATACTGGCACAGCAGAAAGGTGAGTTGCAGGAAGCCGAGAAGCATTTGAGTGCAGCTTCCCAAGTTCAGCCTAACTCGGTGAAAATTTGGTTTAGTTTAGGCAATTTGCTTCAAGGTCAAGGACAGTTACCAGAAGCTGAAGCCGCTTACCGAAAAGCGATTGCGTTGCGACCAGATGCAGGGACAATATACAACAATTTGGGCTACACCTTGCAACAACAAGATAAGTGGGAGGATGCGATCGCATCTTATCAAAAAGCTCTGGAATTTCAGCCCAACTGCATAGAAGCAGAAATCAATTTAGCGAATGCGCTGTTTGCTCAAGGGAAGCTTTCACCAGAGAAACAAGCCTATTACGCAGAATTGAATTATCAGATGGGCATTGCCCACCAAGAAGGAGGTGATTGGCAAACTGCTGTTGTTTACTATCGAACTGCGATCGCAATACAGCCTGATTTGGTAGAAGCCCATTATAACTTGGGGATGATACTGCAAGAGCAAGGGGAGTTAGAAGAAGCTATCGCTTGCTATCAAAAAGCTTTGGAGTTCAATCCCCAACACCAGGAAGCCAACATCAAATTAGGAGATATTTACCAAACCCAGCAACAAGAATTTACACAAGTTGACTCACTAAAAGTTTCTGGCTAAACGGATTATTTCACGCGATCGTCAATTTTCATCAATCTAAACTTCAACTTTCAAATTCAGGGGGTAAAATTTATGTCATTAACAATTTTTGAGAAAGTTAAAGACTTCTTAGTCAGACTAGTCAAAGACGAAGCTTTTTACACTCAATTGATGAGTGATAAGATTGAGGAAGTGATAAAAGTCATGGAAGAAAGTGGCTATAATTTTTCTAAAGAAGAATTTGAAACAGCCTCCATTAAAATCTTGGAATTAAAAGAACTAGGTCAGTTTGATGACCTCAGTGAAGAAGAATTAATGGGAGCATTTGGTGGGATTATAAGCATCAATCAACCAGTCATTAAGCCACCATTAATCACTCAACCAAAATTACGTGATGTTGTAGTTTCACTTCCCGAAAACTTTGAAAAACCATCAATTAAACCAATTAAATGGATTCCTAGACCACTTCCAAAGCCATGGCCACTTCGTCAAGCAATAGACCCACCTGTACAAGCGTTATATGGAGTCGTTGTTAGTTCAACAGAAGTACAATAACCCGATAAAACGTTTATTTTGAGGGTTGAGATTGAGAGTTAACCTATGACATATCACCGCAAAAGCTACGCAGTTTGGGAAATTACCTTAAAGTGCAATCTAGCTTGTAGTCACTGTGGTTCCCGTGCAGGACATGAACGCGCCAACGAACTTTCCCCAGAGGAAGCTTTGGATCTCGTCAAGCAGATGGCAGAAGTTGGAATTAAAGAAGTTACTCTCATTGGTGGTGAAGCATTTCTGCGTCCAGACTGGCTGGAAATTGCCAAAGCTATCAACGAGGCGGGAATGTTATGTGGTATGACTACAGGCGGCTATGGCATTTCGTTAGAAACCGCCCAAAAAATGAAGTCAGCGGGAATTCGTACCGTCTCTGTTTCTATTGATGGCTTGGAAGCAACTCATGACCGTCTGCGGGGAAAGAAAGGCTCTTGGAAATATGCATTTAAGACCATGAGTCATCTGCGAGAAGTCGGTATTTCTTTTGGTTGTAACACCCAAATTAACCGCCTGTCAGCGTCAGAATTTCCCTGCATCTATGAGTGCATTCGTGATGCCGGTGCCCGTGCTTGGCAAGTTCAGCTAACTGTACCAATGGGGAATGCTGCCGATAACGCAGATATCCTGCTCCAACCCCATGAACTGTTAGATATCTACCCCATGCTTGCCCGTGTGGCGCGTCGTGCTTACCAAGAAGGTGTGCAACTTCAGGCGGGAAATAACATTGGTTACTACGGCCCTTATGAGCGACTGTTGCGGGGACGGGGAAAGGAGCATGAATTCTCATTTTGGCAAGGTTGCGGTGCAGGACTCTCAACCTTGGGAATTGAAGCTGACGGAGCGATTAAAGGTTGTCCCTCATTACCGACTACTGCCTATACAGGTGGTAATATTCGAGAACAAACCTTGCATGATATTATCGAGGGTGCAGAAGAACTACGCTTCAATCTAGGAGCAGGAACACCTGAAGGCACAAAACACCTGTGGGGTTTCTGTAAAACCTGCGAATATGCTGAACTTTGTCGTGGGGGTTGCAGTTGGACTGCCCATGTTTTCTTTAATAAGAGAGGTAATAATCCTTACTGTCATCATCGCGCTCTTGTTCATGCCAAACAAGGTATGAGAGAGCGTGTAGTTCCCAAAGTAAAGGCGCAAGGATTGCCATTTGATAATGGCGAATTTGAGCTAATTTTCGAGCCTACAGATACTTTGTTGCCAGCCAACGACCGATTCAACTTTACTGCTGACAGCATTCAGTGGTCGGAAAGTTGGCAACAAGAACCCGAATTTTCTTACTCTATCGTGAGATAATAAATCATGGCAGAAAATTCAGAAATTAACACAATTTCAGGGAAAAAAACTGACCTTAAGTCATTACCATCTCAAGATTTAGAGAAAATCCCATTACTTCCACGTTCAGCTTGGAATAGTCAATTGGGCTATTTAAAAGTGCTGTTAAAAGCAAAGCAAGTCCTGGATAAAAGCTGACAGGTTCATTAGGGATATCGAGAGATTTAGCTCGTAAATTAGGAGAGAATTACTCCCCGAACTTTTACGCGCAAATTACGCGCAAATTACGCGCAAATTTGTTAACTAACAAAATCAATACAGGTTTTTTATGGCATCAAGAGTAAGTCTAACACTGACAGTTCCAAAGTTACTTTCTTTCAATGGTAGAACTAATCTCAATAATAGACCCGATCCCAAGCCCGATCCTAGACCTAATTTTGCTACCGCTGAAGGGGATGCAACTTTTTCTAACTATAGTGAAGGTGCTGCAAGCATTTTAACTTCTACCGAGGCCGATACATTAGTTAAAGGTGGTATAACTGCTGCAATTGCTGAGGCTAAAGCAAGTTTTGATCCAACTTTTTCATCACTTTTCACTCAATCTGCTGTTGTTGGATTAAGTGGTCAATTTGAAGGTACTTCCAACAGCGAAGCAAAGATACTTGCTAGTTTTGCGGTTGGTCGTAATGAAAGCTTCTCTTTTGATTTTTCAGCAGATTTAAAATTGGCAGCTAAAGAAATTGAAAATCCTGACGTAGAATATAACAAGGCTCAGTCTACAACCACTTTTTTGGTATTAGATACTACAAATCCTAACAGGGCCAGGGTTTTAGATTATTTTGGTATCCAGGGTAAATTAATCTCCTCCGATAAAATTGGGGATCTAACCTTTGGTCGTAGTAGCAATGTTAAAATTGACGATCGCGATAGAAGCTCCGATATTAATGGCAACAATGGTAGTGACTTTCTCAATGGTAGTGCTGTTGGGACTTATGAACGGAATTTTAAGCGCAATACCAACCTAACTATAGTCAAAATTAATACTACTTCTGTTGAATTGGCAGGAGATACTTTAATCGGCAACCTGGGTAGAGATGTTATCTATGGCACAATTCGGAAGGATAATCTGACGGGAACCAACGGTGCGGATAAACTTTATGCCAGCTTGGGAGATGATAAGCTATCTGGAAACAGAGGTGATGATGACCTCGACGCCGGCCAAGGTAATGATTCGCTAAATGGTGGCGATGGCAATGATACACTCTATGGCGGTAAAGGCAATGATACACTCTATGGTGGTAGTGGTAATGATGTCTTAGTTGGTGGCGAAGGTAATGACACATTTACTTTCAAACGTAGCGATACCTTCCTTAAAAAAGACTTTGATGTCATTCAAGATTTCCAGGTTGGTGTTGATAAGCTTGTATTAGATGGCTGGGGAAGTCAAGGGAAGGTAACAGATACCAACAATGGCGCTCTTCTCACCTTCAATTCTTTGTCTTTCGGTAATTCTTTGACTCTCGGTGATTCTTTTTCTCTCGGTAATTTTTTGTCTCTCGGTAATTCTTTGTCTCTCTTGAATAATTCTCCACAAAGCATACTATTTACAAACGTGAGTGCAAGTGATATCAGCTCGGTAATCTAATTTACTTAAGGCTAATTCCTCGTTTCATTCACTAACGGACTCTGATTTACAAGCATCTCAGTCAAAACAATCGGGTGAGTAAAAAATCTGATTGTACAAGAAAATGTCGATATCTTTTCTGGGAGAAGTTTTGCCAACAGCAACCCCTATGGTGTACGCACTGAAATTACTTGAGTTGGTAACGTTTGATCGCTAGCTTCAAGCTTATTTATCGCTCATACTGTTGACAAAATCTCTCCTTTATCTTAATCAATAGACTTGCTTTATTAACAAGTAAAAATAGGTAAAATATTTTATTGATAGTTATCACTTATGGTAAGGATTTATAGTAATCTATAACAATATAATATCAAATTCAAATATAGTTATAGATACTACATAGTTATGGATACTACGAATATTTCAGAATCTAAAGTTAAATCTTTTATTAAAATTGCGGTGCAAAAGCATCAGTCAGGTGACAAGGATGAAGCTGAATCGCTAGATAAAACAGAAGTAGCTGAAATCCTCGAACTAGCAGTTCAACAGCAACGAGAGAATAGTTTATTGGAGGCGGAACAGCTATATAGTCAAGTTCTGGAAAAACAACCTGATAATCCTGAAGCTTTATATGGTTTAGGGATGTTGGCGCAGCAGATGGGGCAACCTCAAATTGCTGAACAGTGGTTAAATGCGGCTTCACAAGTTCAACCAGATTCTGTGAAAACTTGGTTCAGTTTAGGTAATTTGCATTTAGTTCAGGAGCAGTTTGCCGAAGCAGAGAAAGCTTATCGGCAAGCTTTAGTTTTATTACCTAACTCACTACCGATTTACAACAACTTGGGCTATACTCTGCAACAACAAGGATTATTTGAAGAAGCAATTCACTATTATCAAAAAGCTCTAGAGTTAAAGCCAGACTTTATAGAAGCAGAGGCTAATTTGGGCAATACGTTACATGCTCAAGGTAAGCTCTCCGGCAATCAACAAATGTACTATGCACAATTAAATAATCAATTGGGTGTTGCCCGGAAAAAAGCAGGAGATTTTAAAAATGCTGTTACTTGTCACAAGCAAGCGATCGCACTACAACCAAATTTGTTAGAAGCCCATTATAACTTGGCTTTGGCGCTGCAAGAACAAGGAGAATTAGAAGAGGCGATCGCATCTTATGAAAAACTTTTGGAACTTAATCCCAACGATGGAGAAATATACCTCAACTTAGGTAAAATTTACCAGCAACTAAACCAATACCAGAAAGCAGTTTTTGCCTATCGACAAGGGTTAAAGCTAATTAATCCCCACTATGCCAAAGCATTAGCAGCTGGTGAGGATGCTGAAATTCCTCAACAAGTACCAGTCACGCCCTCAATTCCCCAAGGGGAGGTAATTGTAGGGGAATACAGCTTTCCGACTATTCCGACAGTAGCAAATACAGATAAGCGTCCTTTCTGGAGTGTGGTGATAACTGTATATAACCGCATAGATTATCTACTCGAATGCCTTGTCAGTGTATTGTCCCAATGGCAAGGAGAAGAGCAGATGGAAATCATCGTCATGGACGATGCTAGTACAACGCCAGTATTTGAAGTGGTGAATAGTATTGGACAAGGAATAATCAACTACTATCGCAACCCGCAAAATCTCGGTCTGCCAGGAAATTGGAATGCCGGAGTTGCTCTCACTCGCGGTCATTGGATTCATTTACTGCACGACGATGATTATATTCTCCCAGGTTTTTATTCCCAGCTACAAGAAAGTCTAGAAGGGTGTTCAGATTCTATAGGAGCCGCTTTTACAGGTTATGAAAATATTAACGAGAAAGGGGAAGTAATTTTCAGCCAACAAGTCTATGGAGAGCAGCGAGGAATTGCCCAAAATTGGCTGCAAATTATTGGAGTTAGTAACTCATTGAATATGCCTGCGGTAGTAATTCGTCGAGAAGCGCACGAACGATTGGGCGTATATCATCCTGAACTGACCTATACAAGCGATTGGGAAGTTTATAAACGCATTGCCTCTGTTTACGATTGGTGGTGTGAACCAGAAATTTTAGCTCGTTACCGCCAACACGCTAACAATGTCACCAGCGAACTATTACTCTCTGGGAAACAGATGATATCTATCCGCCGTGCAATTGAAATTTCCAAGAGTTATTTTCCTATTGAATACTCGGCACAAATTACTGCCCAATCCCGGAGTCATTATTTTCTTTATTGTCTAGAATCAGCCATAATTCCCCTACAGGCTGGTAATCTAGCTGGAGTTTGGCAAGGGTTAGAAGAGGCTTTAAAAATAGATCGTAGCCCTGAAGCAGTGGCAAAGTTATTCCGGTGGTTAACACAAGAAGAAGCAGCTCCTCTGCGTGATGAAATTGTCTCAAGATTTATCTCACTTCCTTTATATAGTGTTTCCTAAGCAACTGAGGTACACCCAAATCCTTGTGAGCAAAGTTAGTAACTTTGAAAACGTACCTCACCAGATTGGGAACCGCTATCAAGACTTATTTAGGGAAAAGCAAAATTTTTTAATTTTGGACTAACAAACTATGTCAATTGGTCAGATTGAGCATCCTACTATAAATACTTCATCTTTTGAGCCACAAAATCGGCAAGATGGTATTAGCGGTCTGATGCGAATTCGTAATGAAGAGGAATTTTTAGCACCAACGATCGAATCTTGGATTGATTATGTAGATGAATTAGTAATTGTGTTTCATCAGTGTACGGACAAAGCTCCCCAAATAATCAAGGCATTTGCACAAAAATATCCTCAAAAAATACGGGCTTTTCATTACTTACCCTACGTCGATTTATTTGGTACAAAAGAACAAGTTGAATTGGATGTAAATAACATTCATTCTTTCGTTTTTTATTCTAATTTTAGTCTCAGTCTGACGCGGTATAAAATTTGCGTTGATATTGACAGTGGTCACGTGGGTATTACTGAACATTTAAAAAATATTTATCATTATTTGAAGCAAAATCATCTGCAAAATACAGCCTTATTTTTTTCAGGAGTAAATTTATATCAACGTCCAGACGATCCAAACTACTACACGAATTTAAAATCTCCTGCTTCTGGCAATGGAGATTTAGCATATTGGACAGTTTCGCAGCAAAATATTTTCGATAAACATGCAAAAATTCCATTCTGTGAAGCAATTCAATTTGAAGGACTAACATCTTATTATTTAGGTTTTATTTTTTGGCATACACATTGGTTAAAAAAGAACGCACCTTCGAGGAATGACGGCAGAGAATTGGATGGTGAGCTTTTAGAAAAGCTGAACGATATTGAGATAATCAATAGAGATAAACAATTAGTTTTGTTATCTCAAAAATTTAAGCAAGAAAATAAAAACTTTCAAAATATTCCTTGCCAAAAGTTTTTATTGTATTTTGATTTCGCTTCTCTACCTGATGTTATAGCTCTAGAGTCCAAGCTAGTAGCAATACATAACAACTTGGGTTATACCTTAGAACAACAAGGTAAGTTTGATGAAGCAGTCACTTGTTATCAAAAAGCCTTAGAACTTCAGCCCAACTGCGCCGAAGCAGAAGTCAACTTAGGTAACGCCCTCAACGCGCAAGGTAAACTATCAAAAGATCAACAAGCGCACTACGCGGATTTAAATCACAAATTGGGAATTTCCTGCACAATCGCAGGGGATTTCAAGAGAGCAATTAATTACTATCGTCAAGCGATCGCTCTTGACCCAAACTTGCCAGAGACATATTATAGCTTAGGCAACATCCTACAAGAAATAGGTCAATGGTCAGAAGCGATCGCCTCTTATAGCCAAGCCCTAAAACTCAATCCCTTAAACTGGGAAATCTACATCCGTTTGAGTCAGGTTTACCAAGCTCAAAATAAGAGAGCAGAGGCGATTTCTGTGTATCGTCAGGCATTAACTTTATTCAATCCTCACTATGCCAAAGCCGTATCTGCTTACTTTGATGCTGCCATCACTCCAGAAATGCTTGTTACTCCCCCCATTCCTCAAGGTGAGGTTACTGTTGGCGACTATCAATTTCCAGCGATTCCACCTGTAACAGACCCAGAGAAACCTCGACCATTTTGGACTGTGGTGATTCCGGTATATAACCGCACCGATTATCTTCTGGAATGTCTGGCTAGCGTCTTGGTGCAATGGACTGGGGCAGAGCAGATGGAAATTTTGGTAATGGATAATGCCAGTACAACACCATTGTTCGATCTAGTAAACAGTATTGGGGGAGGAATAATCCGCTACTACCGCAATCAGCAAAATATCGGAGTATTGCCAAATCAAAATGCAGGCATTTCCCTCAGTCGCGGTCAGTGGATTCATATCCTACATGATGATGATAGTGTGGTTCCAGGTTTTTATGACCGACTCCAGCAAAGTCTCCAAGGGTGTCCAGATTCCGTAGGAGCCGCTTTCACAAATTTTGAATATTTCAATGAAAAAGGAACAGTAATTGAAAAATGGGAAGTGATTTCCTGCTTTGGAAATCAGAAAGGTATCTGTGGGAATTTTTGGCAGCAGATTGGTGTAACATGTCCATTACAGATGCCTGCGGTTGTTATTCGTCGCCTAACTCATGAAAAAATAGGAGGTTATTATCCGAAGTTAGTTTGCACTCCTGAATGGGAACTTTATAAACGCATTACTGCTTCTTCTGATTGGTGGTACGAACCGGAAAGTTTGGCTCGTTACCGTATACATTCCGACAGACAGACAGGTGATGACTTATCATCCGGTATTTTGGCGGCATCCATCCGCCAGTGTATAGAAATTTCAGAGAGTTATCTTCCTGCTGAATATTGCGCAGACATTACAACCCAAGCTCGTAGCTATAACTTCAATTATTGTTTGACAAGGGCAGCGATTCCTCTGAACAGTGGTAATGTTATGGGAGCTTTGCGTATGCTCCAAGAAATTCTCAAACTTGACAGCTCCCCGCAAGCAGTAGCAAAGTTATTCGTTTGGTTGACTCAAGATGAAGCCGCTCCCCTAAGAGAAGAAATCATTGCTAAGTTCCTACCACTACCTGTAGATAATACCCAAGATAATATTCCTACTGAATTAAAATCCCCACTAATTGCGATCGCATCATAGGATATGAAAATACTTGTAACTGGAACTGAAGGTTATATCGGCTCGTTATTAGCTCCTCTGTTGATTCAAGAAGGTCACGAAGTTATTGGTTTAGATACTGGCTTTTATAAAGTCGGTTGGCTATATAACGGCACCAAGGTAACTGCCAAAACCCTCAACAAAGACATCCGCCACATTACAACAGAAGACCTGCAAGGTGTGGAAGCAGTAGTTCACATGGCAGAACTCTCTAACGACCCTTTAGGTCAGTTAGCCCCTGATATCACCTACGATATCAACCACAAAGGCTCAGTACATTTAGCGAAACTGGCGAAAGCAGCTGGAATCCAACGCTTTATCTACACTTCATCATGCAGTGTCTATGGTTTTGCCACTGAAGACTACGTTAGCGAAGAGTCTACCATCAATCCCCAAACAGCTTATGCCAAATGCAAAGCACTTGTCGAACAGGATGTGAAACTCCTTGCTGATGATGGCTTTTCTCCCACCTTTCTCCGAAATGCCACAGCCTATGGCGCCTCTCCAAGAATGCGCTTTGATATTGTCTTAAACAATCTAGCAGGTTGGGCATGGACAATTAAAGAAATCAAGATGAACAGCGACGGTACACCTTGGCGTCCCCTAGTACATTTATTGGATATCTGCAAAGCAATTGCCTGTACCTTAGAAGCTCCGCGTGATGTAATTCACAACCAAATTTTCAATGTCGGTGATACAAATAGCAACTATCAAGTCAAACAAATTGCTCAAATAGTTGCAGATGTCTTTACAGATTGTCAATTGAGCTTTGGTAAACACGATCCTGATAACCGCAGCTATCGGGTTTTATTTAATAAAATTAACCAAAATTTACCAGGATTCAAATGTGAATGGAATGCCCAACGAGGTGCCCAACAACTATATAATGTCTTTCAGCAAATTGATATGGATAGAGCAACATTTGAGTCTAGAGGCTTTACCCGCCTGAAACAATTGGAATACCTCATTCGCACTCAGCAAATCGATCGAGATTTCTTCTGGCAGACTGTTTAAAATTTCATATAATAAGTTATGAATTTACTAAAGTCAACAAATAATCAGCTAATAACTGGTAATTGTCTATTCTGTGGAACAGGCTTACACCATACCTTTGTAGATTTAGGTATGTCTCCTCCCTGCGAAAGTTATCGCAGTCTCAAACAGCTCAATGAAGTAGAGCCATTTTATCCTCTGCATGTCTATGTTTGTGAGGAGTGTTTTTTAGTTCAACTCCAAGAATACATTAGTCCAGAAAATATTTTTAGCGACTACGCTTACTTCTCTTCCTACTCTGATAGCTGGTTACAACACGCCAAAAAATATGTTGATTTGGTAGTAGAACGTTTCCAATTAAACCAGGAAAGTCAGGTCATCGAAATTGCTAGTAATGATGGCTACTTACTGCAATACTTTGTTGCCAAAAGCATCCCGGCGCTGGGAATAGAGCCAGCAGCAAATGTTGCTGAGGTAGCAATTCAAAAAGGTATTCCTACAGTTGTCAAATTTTTTGGACAGGAGACTGCAAAAGAACAGGTTGCTAAGGGCAAACAGGCAGATTTATTACTCGGAAATAATGTCCTTGCTCACACACCATATCTCAATGATTTTGTCAAGGGGATGAAAATTATCCTCAAACCGCATGGTGTAATAACTATGGAATTTCCCCACTTGATGCGGTTAATCGAGGAAAATCAGTTTGATACTATTTACCACGAGCATTTCTCTTATTTTTCCTTTCTTACCGTAGACAAGATTTTTGCTGCTCACGGTTTGACCATTTTTGATGTAGAAGAATTAACTACTCATGGTGGTTCTTTGAGAATTTATGCCCGCCATAATGAAGACTCGTCTAAACCCGTTACTCAGCAAGTGTCAGAACTTAAAAATAGAGAAGAAGTGGCTGGTTTTACGCAATTAGAATACTATTTTTCCTTTAGAGAACAAGTTAAAGAAACTAAACGCAACTTATTAGATTTTTTGATCAAAGTTAAGCGAGAGGGAAAATCGATTGTTGGTTACGGTGCTCCAGGTAAGGGAAATACTCTCTTAAACTATTGCGGTATCCGCACAGATTTTCTTGACTATACAGTAGACCGTAACCCTTATAAACAGGGTCAATTTTTACCAGGAACTCATATTCCGATTTTTCATCCAGATAAAATTGCCGAAACAAAGCCTGACTATATACTAATATTACCCTGGAATCTGAAAAATGAAATTATGACCCAAATGGCTTACATTCGGGATTGGGGAGGACAATTTGTTGTACCAATTCCTGAAGTTAATGTCTACTCTTAAGTATTTAGTATTTTTGCTTGTAAAAAAGAGGTAAGTGACATGAAAGTAGTTTTATTTTGCGGTGGTTTAGGAGCCAGAATGAGAGAATACTCAGAAAGTATTCCTAAGCCAATGGTAAATATTGGTTATCGACCAATATTATGGCATGTAATGAAATACTATGCTCACTATGGGCACAAAGATTTTATCTTATGTCTTGGTTATAAGTCTGACCTCATTAAAAGCTATTTTTTGAATTACAATGAATGGCTTTCTAATAACTTTACTCTTTCTAACGGTAGCCAAATTCAGTTGTTTAATCGAGATATTCAAGATTGGAATATTACATTTGTAGATACAGGGTTAACTGCCAACATTGGTCAAAGATTCAAAGCAGTAGAAAAGTATCTAGAAGGAGAAGAAGTATTTTTAGCTAATTATAGTGATGGTTTGACAGATTTACATTTACCAACGTATATCAATAATTTTTATCAACGTGATAAAATCGGTAGTTTTTTATGTGTCAGACCAAGCCAAACTTTTCACTTAGTTGATATGAAAGAGGATGGTTTGGTAAAAAATATCCAAGATGTAAAACAATGTGATATTTGGATTAATGGAGGATATTTTATCTTTAAAAAAGAGATTTTCAACTATATAAATTATGGCGAAGAACTGGTCATGGAGCCTTTTCAAAGATTGATTGCCAAAGAAGAACTTTTTGCATATAAATACACTGGCTTTTTCGGAGTAATGGATACGTTTAAAGAGAAACAACAGTTGGATGATATGTATGCTCAAGGCAAAAGACCTTGGGAAGTTTGGGGAGATGAACAAGTACAAGTCGACCATTTATGATCCAACTTAGTTTGAATAAGATAGAAGAATCTGAGTACAAAATTCTTTGTCTAGGTTCTCATTGCGATGATATCGAGATTGGTTGTGGAGGTACAATCTTAAAGCTGATAGAGACTTACCAAGATGTTGTTATCTATTGGGTTGTCTTTAGTTCCAATGAGCAAAGAGCAGAGGAAGCAACCACTAGTGCTAATCTCTTCTTAAAAGAAATCCCGGTCAAGAAAATTATCATTAAAAATTTTCGAGATGGCTTTCTACCTTTTCAAGGGATAGAGGTGAAGGAATGTTTTGAACAGTTGAAGCAAGAATTTTCACCCGATATAATCTTTACTCATCACCGAGACGATCGCCACCAAGATCACCGCTTAATTTCTGAGTTGACTTGGAATACCTTTAGAAATCATTTAATTTTAGAATATGAAATACCCAAATATGATGGTGATTTGGGTATTCCTAATTTCTTTGTCCATTTAAATGAAACACTCTGCCGCCGAAAAATTCAATATATTTTGGATGCGTTCCCTACCCAGAATAATAAGCAGTGGTTTACAGAAGAGACTTTTCGTTCCATGCTCAGAATTCGTGGGATTGAATCAAACTCGCCGGGTAAATATGCTGAGGCCTTTTACTGTCGAAAAATGTTTTTCTAAAAAATTAGAATTTTAATTTTCTCTCAAGTTTGTAAATTTATGATCTTCACTGAAACTAAAATAAAAGAAGCATTTATTGTTGATTTAGAGTTGCATCAAGATATTCGCGGCTTTTTTGCTCGGACTTTTTGTGTTCAGGAATTTCAAAATCGTGGTTTAAAACCTACTATTGCCCAATGCAATTTATCTTTTAACTATAAAAAAGGAACGTTGCGGGGTATGCATTATCAAATGCCTCCTTCTCAGGAAACAAAATTGGTGCGTTGTATCAGGGGGGCTATTTATGATGTAATTATCGATTTGCGTCCAAATTCTCCTAGCTATTTATCTCATATTGGTATAAAATTAACGGCTGAGAATCGCCTTGCTCTTTATATCCCAGATAGGTGCGCTCATGGGTTCCAAACGCTCACTGACGAAACCGAAGTGGCTTATCAAATGGGTGACTTATATGCACCAGAATATTCTACTGGGTATCGCTACGACGATCCAGCCTTTGGTATTGAATGGCCTCTACCTGTGACTGAAATTTCAGAAAAAGATCGGGCTTGGAGTTTATTTGAATCGACAAAAATTGTAACGCCTATGACTTAGGCTTTTAAAAGGATTCTACTTATGGTTGCAGTTGATATCAAAAATTCTTTTAACCTCAAGGATATCAGTCTAGAACTTTACCAACTAATTTCTGATTTATATCCCATTTGCCGTAGTATTACAGGTGATGGTTTTAGAGAAACTTTAAAAATTCTTCAGCAGCATATTCCTTTGTCAGTTCATGAAATACCGACAGGAACAGAGGTATTTGATTGGACAGTTCCTAATGAGTGGAATATTAAAGATGCCTATATTAAAAACTCTCAAGGTGAAAAGATTGTAGATTTTGCTAATTCAAATTTGCACGTTGTTAACTATAGTATTCCCATACATCAAAAAATATCTCTTCAAGAACTTAAATCACATATATTTACACTTGCCGATTATCCTAATTGGATTCCTTACCGAACTTCATATTACAAGGAAAGTTGGGGCTTTTGCCTGACTCACAATCAGTATTTGCAACTAAATGATGAAGAATATGAAGTATGTATTGATTCTTCTCTAAAACCAGGTTATTTGACTTATGGTGAGTATTATATTCCCGGAGACAGTACTGATGAAGTCTTGATTTCTTGCCATGCCTGTCATCCTTCACTCTGTAATGATAATCTTTCGGGAATTGCGATCGCTACTTTTATCGCTAAATATTTAAGTCAAACTACACCAAGATATTCCTATAGATTTCTCTGGATTCCCGGAACCATTGGCTCAATTACATGGTTGGCTCTCAATGAAGCTAAAGTCAACAACATTAAACATGGCTTGGTATTAACTTGTTTAGGAGATTCAGGCAACTTTACCTACAAAAAAAGCCGTAGAGGTGACACTGAAATCGATCAAGTTGCTGCTTATGTACTCAAAAACTTAAAACAAGATCACAAAATTATAGATTTCTTCCCCTATGGCTATGATGAGCGACAATATTGCTCACCTGGATTTAATCTAGCTGTAGGTTGCTTCATGCGATCGCCTCATGGTAGTTTTCCTGAATACCATACCTCAGCTGATGATTTAAATTTCGTTCAACCCCAATATCTAGCCGAGTCATTCTTTCAATGTCATTCGATGTTGTATATCCTCAACAATAACGAAATCTACTACAACAAAAATCCTAAATGTGAGCCACAGTTAGGTAAAAGAGGAATATATCGGGCAGTTGGTGGTAACAAAGATAGCGGACTAAATGAAATGGCAATCCTGTGGGTTTTAAATTTATCTGATGGTCAGCATACTCTATTAGATATTGCAGAAAAGTCGGGAATGTCATTTGATGTGATTAAATCTGCTGCCGATACATTATCAACACATGACTTACTAACAATTAAAACCAATTAAGTTTGAAAAAGATTGGGAAAATGAAATTCGCTACGACAAAAACCTATGTAAGTCTTTCCCACCGAGTAGTCTAAGAGAAAATCAAGGTTTTAAAACCCCTGGAGGTGCGTCAATACTTCTCAGTTAAGCATTTTTAATTCCGAATCGGGTTTTGGGAAAAGGTTATATCATGTCCGCTTGATTGCTTATTAAACCCGAAGAACCCCACCCCGCCAAAGCTGTGCTTTGTCTCCCCTCCCCGCAGGCGGGGAGGGGGTTATTTTATTATGGGTAATTTGGCGGACATTATATTATATCATGTCCGCATAATTTAGTTATGCTAACCACAGTCATTACACCCCACCCCCAACCCCTCCCTACAAGCGGGCTACGGTGTACACACAAGTCCTAAAAACCTTGTTTGATAGGACTTTCCTCGTTCCCAGTCGGAGACTGGGAATGCCGTCCTAGAGGCTCCGCCTCCCTTGCTGGCGGCAGAGCCGCTTTTGAGTTGCATTTCCAGCCCAGAGGCTGGAAACGAGATTTGACAAAGCTTTTAGCTTAAGTTGACACCTGTGCCCTTTACCCTTCCCCTTTTCCCCAAAACCCTAGAAGTATTGGGAGATGGATTTGATGTGTGTAACCGCGAATTCTATTTGCTAGGGCTGCCAAATTTTTCTATATTATTATCCTCAACAGTTCTGTGAGAATACTTATTTTGTATAGATATATTTAATTTTATTTTTACATTCTACTTATAATTACTGTCCGAAAAGTAGCTTAACTTTATAATTTAGAATATACTTCACCTCTTCACTATTACTTGGAAAAATATCCTATTTAACTTCATGATTACTTAAACTAAATGTCATTACTTATACCATTGTAAGAGCAGTTTAGATGATTGATATTAGAGAAGTAGTTTAAAAACATAGCTTGTCTAGTACATGAATAAAAAATGGGCTGTTAAACGACTTACAATCAATCTCACATCAGGCGAGGCACAGAAGCTTGAACAATACTGTTCAACAACAGGCAGACCAGCAACTGATGTAATTCGGGAGTTAATTCGCTCTCTTTATCCTAAAGATGAAAAACCCTCTGAAACCTCGTGAATCACACTGCAAAAAAACCAAATCAAAATAAGTACATCTTAATTGGTGAGTGAAATATGCTGCTTAACAGTTATCAGTTAACAGTGAATTCCTATAACTAAAGTTAGGGAATTTAAATAAGAATACTCTCTTACAAAGTTCAGAGCCGAGGAAATCTTCGCTCTGACTTTTGCTTTATATATGGTGCAATTATCTTGATACACTTGCATAATTAACAATATCAAATTAATTGAAGAAAAGGTAGAATTCAGAATCAAGATGGTCTTGCTAGCTTGCTTTCTCGTAGTGGTAGAGAGTCCGCAAGTGTTTTGTAAACTACCAAATTTCAAGTTTTGTAGGTGTCTTTAACCAGTAATTTATCCATTTGTTTGGGCAGGATACCTTCTTCTCTCTGACTTTGCGCCTGAAAATTTTTGACAAATAGTAATATTACTGATCTTTTCAAAATATTTTTAAGTTAGATATAGTACTTACCACTTATTGACTTATACTTCCCAAAGTATTAAGAATTTAATCTCTAATTTATTTAATTACAAATAATGGTTAAAAAAACCTTGGTTATAAATCAGCTAAAGGTAAGGAAGTCCGTGGGCGAACTAAGGATTTTTGCTGGATTTATAACACTCAGCTTTGCGATCGCAGCAATATTGTGCAACTATCAAGATGCAATCGCCCAAACTCCCGATCCTCAAACATTACCCCCAGGTCGGTTAGAGGATATTCCTGACAGTCCGTTACCATCGAATGTGCTACCCAAGCCACCAGACGAGAATCAATTGCTTCCATCTCTAAAACTACCGAATCAGCCGATTCTGGAGCAAAATGACCCTAATACCAGATTTCAGGTTGATCGCATTGAAGTTTTGGGTAGTACAGTTTTCAAAGCAGAACAGTTTGCCGCTGTCACAAATCCCTTTGTGGGACGGGAACTGACATTTGCAGAGTTGTTGCAAGTTAAAGATGCCATCACCAAGCTTTACACTGATAACGGCTATGTCACCACAGGCGCATTGATTACACCGCAGACACTAGAAGCTGGGACAGTCAAGATTCAGGTGATTGAGGGTAGTTTGCAAGAAATTCAGATTGTCGGTAATAGGCGATTACACACTCAATACATTCGCGATCGCATTAAACTTGGCGCTGGCAAACCTCTAAATGTACCCCGCTTACTAGAAAAACTTCAACTACTCCGCCTCGATCCACGCATCCAAAACCTGTCAGCCGAGTTGCAGAAAGGTGTGCGTCCAGGAACCAACATATTGCAAGTTGAGGTTGAAGAAGCAGACACTTTTCAACTGACAGCAAGCCTAGATAATGGGCGATCGCCTAGTGTGGGCAGTTTTCGCCGGGGAGTGGATCTGCAAGAAGCCAATTTATTGGGTTTGGGCGATACCCTGAGTATGGGATACACCAATACTGATGGTAGTAATACAATTAATCTCAATTACACCTTACCGATTAATGCCCATAATGGCACTGTATCCTTTGGCTTTAGCCAGGGATGGAACCACGTTATTGAAAAACCGTTCAGTGTCCTTGATATCCAGTCAGATTCCCAGTCTTACGAATTGGGCTATCGGCAACCACTGATCCAAAAACCAACCCAAGAGTTGGCAGTTGGGCTGTCATTCTCGCGCCAGTCCAGCCAAACTGAGTTAGGTATAGATAATATTGGGCCATTTAAACTATCCCCGGGTGCAGACGAGAAGGGAAAAACTAATATTTCGGCTCTGCGCTTTTTCCAAGAATATACTCAGCGAAGTAACCAGTATGTCTTTGCGGCGCGATCGCAATTGAGTTTTGGTGTAGATTGGTTCGATGCTAATGTCAGTGAGAATGAACCAGATAGCCGCTTTTTTGCGTGGCGGGGACAGGCGCAGTGGGTGCGACAATTAGCACCAGATACTCTATTTTTAGCTAGGGGCGATTTCCAATTGGCAGCAGATTCCTTAGTACCTTTAGAGCAATTTGGTCTTGGTGGACAGCTAAGTGTCCGGGGCTATCGCCAAGACGCATTACTCACAGATAATGGTCTGTTATTTTCGGCGGAATTTCGAGTCCCAATTGTCCGCGCTGCTAAAATTGGCGGAGTGTTGCAACTGACACCCTTCATTGATGTAGGTAAAGGCTGGAATACCAAAGGCGAAAATCCATCACCGAGTACGCTTGTTAGTACTGGGTTGGGGCTGTTATGGAAACAGGGTGATGACTTCTTGGCCCGCATAGATTGGGGCATTCCTTTGATTTCAGTGGATGGTGAAAAGCGATCGCTCCAAGAAAATGGGTTGTATTTCTCGATACGCTATTCACAGTTTTGAGGCGATCGCCAATTTCTCTGACTATGAGTAGAGATCGCTCAGAAAGTTTTTATGCAAAAAGCTCTCAGGGTATTGATAGTAATGAGTTTAGGCAATTAGAAATTTTAACAAGCTAAACAATGAAAATAACCTCTATTTGGCTGAGTTTTTTGGATAGCATATTTAGAAGTGGGATGCTTGTACCTTTGGGTACTGTACTTCTCTGGAGCAATTCGACTAACGCCCAAGTAACACCTGATAGCACCCTCAACACCACAGTCTCCCAAAGTGGTAATAATTTCACTATTATCAATGGCAATCAGATCGCGAAAAACTTGTTCCATAGCTTCAGCCAGTTCTCCTTGCCTACAGGTGGTTCTGCCTTCTTTGACAATGCCACCGATGTGCAAAACATCTTCGCCCGTGTCACAGGCGGTAGTGTGTCTAATATCGATGGGTTAATCCGCGCCAATGGTAGTGCCAATTTGTTCGTGGTCAATCCTGCGGGTATTTTATTTGGCCCCAATGCCCAACTGAATATTGGCGGATCGTTTGTTGGTACAACTGCAACCAGCATCAAGTTCTCTGACGGGGTGGAGTTTAGTGCTACCAATACCGCAGTAGCCCCTTTGTTGACGATGAATGTGCCAATTGGCTTGCAATTTGGTAGCAATCCAGGAGCCATTACCGTCCAAGGGTCAGGACACAATGCCCAATTAGGCGACTCACTTCAGGTTTCTGGATTAAACCTCGGTACGAGAGGATTACAGTTGCAACCTGGAAGAACCCTAGCATTGGTGGGTGGGAATGTCGCCTTAGATGGAGGATTGCTCTCTACACCAGGAGGACAAATAGAATTGGGTAGTATTACTAGTGGAAGTGTCACACTCAATACTATCCCTGAAGGATTTGCACTAAGTTATCCTAATGCTTCGAGTTTTGGCAATATCCAGATAACCCAACTAGCTCTAGCATCTACACGCGACCTTAGTGGGCAAAGGGGAGGAGCCATTCAAATTCAGGGTAAACAGGTCAGCATCCGAGATGGTTCACTGGTATCGGTGCAAAATCGCAGCAATCAAACTGCTGGTGATATTGCCATCAATGCCACAGAGTCCCTCCAGATTATCGGCAAGTCTCCTGATTTTAAAAGTTCCAGCAGTTTAATTAATGAAACTATATCCCCAGGTGCGGCAGGGAATATTATCGTTACCACCCCACAGTTGAATATTGACGGGGGTGGGTATATCTTAAACCGTACTTTTAGCACAGCATCGGGTGGCAATATTGCAATAAATACTGATGAAATGCAGGTGAATGGTTTTGCATTTGGCGATCCTTCTCCTTTTCGAGCAGTCAGCCAGATATTAGCTGCTTCCTATGGGGCTGGAAAAGGTGGAAATGTTAACATCTCCACTCAAAACCTGTCTATTTTAGCTGGCGGCAATATCGCAGCAAGACCCTACGCTTCAGGCAATGGCGGCGATCTCATCGTCAAGGCGGATACGATTCAGGTGACAAATGAGGGAGCGCCAAAGGGTTTGTATTTTAGTCTGTTGTCTACTGCCACATTTGGGTTTGGTAATGCAGGGGATTTGAAAATCGATACCCGCAAGCTGTCGGTTCAAGCTGGCGGCAGAGTGTCAGCTTCTAGCATAGTTTTAGGAAATGCAGGTTCACTGACTATCAATGCGTCTGAATCGATTGATGTGAATGGTGTCAAAGATGCAGCAAATCCCAGCTATATTGGTACAGCTGTTCGTCCTGTTTTTAGATTTTCCAGCGCTACTTCAGGTAACACCACGATTAACACCCCACTTCTTAACATCAGTAATGGTGCAACAGTTTTTGTCCAAAACCTTGGCTCCGGTAAGGCTGGTACTTTAAACATTCAGGCGAACACTCTACGACTCGACAATGGGGCCAGCATTTCAGCATCCACAAAAGCAGGCGGAGGTG
The DNA here is from genome assembly GCF_034530635.1 of Nostoc sp. EspVER01. Lineage (NCBI taxonomy): Bacteria > Bacillati > Cyanobacteriota > Cyanophyceae > Nostocales > Nostocaceae > Nostoc > Nostoc sp. EspVER01. The sequence continues at coordinate 430,946 of NZ_JAVRCS010000001.1, read as the reverse complement.
GTAACACTAATTTACAACTGCGGGATCTACTACTGATGCGTCATGGTAGCTTTATCAGTGCAGAAGCAGGGGGTAGTGGTGATGGTGGCAATATAACGCTTAATGCTCCGAACATCGTGGGTTTAGAAAACAGTGACATTATTGCCAATGCAGTCCAAGGAAAAGGTGGCAATATTCAAATCACAACTCAGGGAATTATTGGGCTGAAATATCGTCCTCAACTGACTCCAGAAAATGACATCACTGCTAGTTCACAGTTTGGGGTTAGCGGTACTGTTCAAGTTAATACTATCGGAGTAGATCCCAATTCTGGCTTAATTCAACTACCAGCGAATGTCAGCGATTCATCGCAGCAAATAGCCAGTGGTTGTTCTGCAAATCAAGGCAGTCGATTTGTGGTAACGGGACGGGGTGGTGTGCCGCAAAATCCCAATCAAGATGTGACGAGCAATGTCTACGACGGACTACGCCTAAGCACTTGGTCTGATGTCCGCGATATCTCTGAATACCGCAAAACTGGGGAAGTCACAGCACAAATGCCTGAATCTTCAGAAGTTCTTGTCCAAGCTACTTCCTGGCACCGGAACACCCAAGGCAAAATTGAGTTAATTGCGGCTCAACCAACCCATGTACAACCATATTTAATATCATGTCCGACTAATTAGTTATAATTCCCGCACCTGTGCAAAAACCGGGAAACCCTCTTTCCCCCTGCCGTCTTAATGATAAGTCTTTAACCGGACACGATATAACCTGTGGTGCGAACTGAAGTTCCAGTAATTGCAACGCTTACGGCAAGTTTCGTTTTCACAAAGCTACACCAAGATAACTACTAAAACTGTTGATGCTGTGCAAACACAATACCGTTTAGGGAACCCTATATATATTAAGTATTGATAGAAAGTGAGCGATGAAAGCACCCTCTGTTTGCTGGGGTTTGATCGATATAGTGCTGACAGGTGGGATGCTGCTTTGGTGTGCCTCTGTGAGTGCCCAGCTAACTCCCGATGGCACCCTCAATACTGCTGTCTCCCAAAGCGGTAATAACTTCACCATTACTAATGGTAGTGCCGCCAAGAGTAACTTATTTCACAGTTTCCAGCAGTTTTCGGTTCCCACTGGCGGTTCGGCTACTTTTGATTTAATAAACACGCCCAACATTTCTACCATCTTCAGCCGTGTTACTGGCGGTAATATTTCTAACATTGATGGTTTGATTCAGACAATTAACGGCAACAACCCCGTCAGTCTGTTCTTGATCAACCCTAGTGGGATCATCTTTGGAGCCAATGCCCAACTAAACATTGGGGGTTCATTTATTGGCAGCACTGCCAGCAGTATTAAATTTGCCGATGGCGCTGAGTTTAGTGTAATTAATTCTGAATCTGCCCCCTTGTTGAGTATCAATGTTCCCATTGGGTTGCAACTGGGTAACAATCCCGCACCCATCAACATTCAAGGTACAGGACATACTTTGAGGAATGTCAGTGGACTGACTCTGCTTCCCCCGATTCAGATTCCCAGTTCTACAAAACTGCGGGTACAGCCGGGAAATACCCTAGCTTTTGTGGGTGGCGACATACATCTAAATGGGGCAAACCTGATCGCTGAAAGAGGGCGAGTTGAATTGGGTAGTGTAAGTGGAAAAGCATTGGTAAACCTGATACCAACCGCACAGGGCTATACACTGGGATATGGTAATGTACAAAGCTTTGGCGATATTCAATTGGCACAGCGATCGCTATTAGATATTAGCGGGGTAAATGCGGGTTCTGTTCAAATTCAGGGTAGGCAAATTCAATTCACCGATGGCTCCCTGGTACTGGCGCAAAATTTTGGCAATCTCCCCGGTGGTGACATTCGCCTTCAGGCTACACAGTCCATTAATATGATTGCCAAAACAGCTGATGGCACAATTCAGAGCGGAGTGCGTAGTAATGCTTTTGGTATGGGAGCTAGTGGAAATATCAGCGTTATTACTCCTAACTTCACTATCAAGTCGGGAGCGGGGTTGAATAGCACAACTCTTGGAGCAGCTCCGAGTGGCAATATTTACATTGATGCAACCGCCATTGAACTGTCTGGCTTTTCAGGCATTAATCCTGCTGATGTCACCACACTCAACACTACTACACTAGGCACTGGGAATGCTGGTGATGTTTTCGTCAATAGTAATAGTCTACTAGTATCAAGCGGTGCCTCACTATCTTCGGCTACCTTTGGCAGTGGTTCTAGCGGTAAAGTGACGATTCGCAACACCAATACCACGGTGATGGGAGAAAGTCCCTCTGGACTTTACAGCAATATTAGCTCAACTACATTTGCAACCGGAAGTGCCAAAACCTTGACCCTGAATACTGCCAAATTGCAAATTCTGGATGGGGGAGCAGTTGCTACCACCTCATTTTTTGCAGGTAATGGGGGAGATTTGAGTATCAATGCTACGGAAGCGATCGTCATCAGTGGTCAAGGTCGGGCAACTAATAGTAGCATTAACGCCTCCACCATCCGACCCGATACGTTAGTGCGGATACGATTCGGTTTGCCAGATATATTAACAGCGAATGCCGGTACTTTGAGCATTACCACACCGAACTTAACGCTGACCGATGGCGGGACAGTCAGTGTCACCAGTCAAGGCAGTGGAAATAGTGGCAATATTAACATCAGTGCAGCCAGCATCCAATTAAAGAATCAAGGGTTTATTCAAGCACAAACAGAATCCGGTAATGGTGGAAATATTAAATTGTCCACCACAAACCTATTGCTTCTGCAAGACAATAGCCAGATAACCTCAACAGCTGGCGGATCGGGGAATGGAGGTAATATAAACATCAATGCATCCATCATCGTCGGCTTAAAAAACAGCGACATTATTGCTAATGCAGTGCGAGGCAGAGGTGGTAATATCCAAATCACCACTCAAGGCATCTTTGGGCTGAAGTTCCGCAACCAACTCACCCCAGAAAGTGACATCACCGCCAGTTCCCAATTTGGGGTAAGTGGCACGGTTCAAGTTAATACTATCGGTATCGATCCAAATTCCGGTTTAGTCGAATTGCCTGTAAATGTCACCGATCCATCCCAGCAAATTGCTACAGGCTGCGCAGATAGTGAAGGCAGTCGCTTTGTGGCAACAGGACGAGGTGGTGTGCCGCAAAATCCTAATCAACTGACGAGTGATGTCTACGACGGGCTACGCCTACGCACCTGGGACGATGTGCGCGATTTGTCTGCTTATCGCAAAACGGGTGAGGTCACTACACAGATACCTGTATCCCCAAAAGTCCTCGTTGAAGCCACTTCTTGGCAGCGTAACGCTAACGGCAAAATTGAATTAATTGTCACCAAATCTACTACAAATAAACAGCCGCAGTTAACTTGTGCTGCGGTTCCCAAGAGTTAATTTGCCCAATAATTTTGTAACCAAGTTAATTAATTTTAAGGTAATTTAATATACAATTAATTAGATAATTTTGTACGGATAATTACTGATGATTTTCCAAGTTAAACAACTTCGTTGGCTATATATTAGTCTGAGTATCTTGAGCTTGTGTTTGGCAATAACCATTACACCTACTAGAGCATCTGTGCAAGTACCAACAACTTCTACCCTGAATGTGTCAGCATCCACTTCTCAACCGACCAATTGGCTAGAACAGGGACGAAACCTCTACCATTCAGGACGCTTTGCAGAAGCAGTGACGATTTGGCAAACGGCAGCACAACAGTATCATACCCAAGGCGATCGCCAGGGCGAAGCTTTAAGTTTAAGTTACCTATCACTGACACAACAGGAGCTTAATCAATGGCAAGCAGCCCAACAGTCTATTGAGCAAAGTCTGAAACTGTTGCAAACCTCTATTCCCTCTGCTGATGCAATTCTCTGGGCACAAGCACTCAATACCCAAGCAAATTTGCAATTGCACACTGGCAAAGCCGAAACCGCCCTCGAAAGTTGGCAAAAAGCTCAAAAATTTTATGAGCAAGCAGGCGACACAATGGGAAGCCTGGGTAGTCAAATCAACCAGGCACAAGCTTTACAAACTTTAGGATTTTATCGCCGTTCTAAACAACAGTTAGAAGCACTGACTCAAAAACTCCAAGGGATGCCGGATAATGAAATCAAAGTCAGTGGACTGCGATCGCTTGGTTTAGCCCTGCAAATGATTGGCGACTCTGGTAAGAGTCAACAGACTTTAGAGCAAAGTTTAGCGATCGCACAGAAAATTGCTGCGAAACCCCATTTGAGTTCTATCCTGATAAGCTTGGGTCAAACTGCCGTTGACTTGCAAGATCCAGAAGCAGCATTAAATTACTTTGAACAGGCTCAACTCTTAACAACTAACCCAAGCGATCAGTTACAAGCGCGTTTAGCTCAGTTCAAACTTTTCCTCAATTACGACAAACTGGAATTTGTTAACCCACTCGCACCTCAGCTACTCCAACAACTCCGGGAACTGCCCCCCAGTCACACCTCACTCTACGCAGCGATCAATTTTGTTGCCACCCTAGATCGTCAGTCAAATCCTGACCAAATCTTACCGCTGAAGGATTTGGCGCAACTGATGGCAGTCACAGTCAAATCTGCACAGCAAATTCAGGATACTCAAGCCGAAGCTCATGCACTAAATCAGTGGGGAAAACTCTATCAGCGTACACAGCAGTTATCTGAAGCACAGGAGTTAACTCAGAAATCCCTCAACATTGCCCGCCAACTCCAAGCTAACGATATCATTGCTCAATCTGCTTGGCAGGTGGGACAGTTGTATAAACAACAAGGCGATCGCTCAAAAGCGATTACCGCCTATACAGAAGCAGTCAACGCTTTAAAGGCACTGCGGGGAGATTTGGTAGCTATCAACCCGGATGTCCAGTTCTCTTTTCGCACCAGTGTGGAGCCGGTCTACCGAGAACTGGTTGATTTACTTCTAGAGAATCAACCTAGTCAAGCAGAACTAATCCAAGCTCGTGAATTGATTGAGTCCCTCCAAATTGCGGAACTCGATAACTTTTTTCGGGAAGCCTGTTTAGATAAAACTCAACAAATTGATCGGGTTGATCCTACTGCAACCGTCATTTATCCGATTATCCTGCCAGATCGCTTAACAGTAATTCTCTCCAAAGCAGGGCAACCACTCCGTTCCTATGTCACTCACAAATCGCAAGCTGAAATTGAGCAGACTCTAGACAATTTTTTGGTTGCTCTTAACCCTGTCTCAGATTCTAAAAACCGAGATCGATTATCTCAACAAATTTATAGTTGGTTGATTCGTCCAGAGGAAGCAGAGCAAGCATTTATTGATACCAAGACATTGGTGTTTGTTTTGGATGGTCGATTGCGGAATATTCCCATAGCAGCCCTTTTTGACGGTAAGCAATATCTGATCGAGAAGTATGCTGTAGCGCTCTCACCAGGATTGCAACTGATGGCGACGCGATCGCAAAACCACATCAGTGCGATCGTCGGTGGCATTAGCCAATCTCGTGCTGGCTTTAGTGCTTTGCCCGCCGTCGAATCAGAAGTGAAACAAATCTCCAAGGCGGTATCTTCTAAGATGTTACTGAATCAGGAATTTACCAGTCAAGCCCTTGCTGAACGTGTGAAATCTAGTAGTGCAGGTATTGTCCACCTAGCAACCCACGGACAGTTTAGTTCCCGCCTCGAAGACACCTTCTTGCTCACTTGGGATGGACAAGTCAATGTTAAAGAATTATCTGAACTCCTGAAAAATCGGGGTAGCGATCCATCAAAAGCTATCGAGTTGCTGGTACTAAGTGCCTGCGATACTGCCGCAGGAGACGATCGCGCCGTCCTGGGACTAGCAGGCTTGGCTGTCAAATCCGGCGCTCGCTCAACTATCGCTACCCTATGGCCCGTCAAAGATCGGGCAGCCGCGATGCTAATGACTCGCTTCTATGAGCAACTGCGACAACCCAAAATCACTAAAGCCGAAGCACTAAGACAAGCACAAATTAGCCTAATTCGCCAAACTGATTTCCACGAACCGTTCTTTTGGTCTGGCTTTGTTTTGATCGGCAACTGGATTTAGCTAAGTAATACAACGGACTTTATTGCAAATAATTTAGGCTATTTTTTACAGAGTTTGATATCAAGTTCGCCTATACTGCTAGTAGAACTTCCCTGACTTTACTGTTACTTAGACTTATTCTCTGAGCTTCTGAACATAGTCGAAAGAAACGCATTTTGTTTGTATCACATTTCAAAGACATAAGGAAAAACATCATGAAACGTCGATATTTAGCCAGTACATTAAGCGTCATCGCACTGATCGCTAGCAGTACATGGACTACTGCCTATGCTGTTACATTTACCCCACCCCCCAACAGTAGCTCTCCTAGACAAGCAACTGGAGGAGCTTCTCGCGGTAGTATTTTTACCCCTGCTGTCGGCAAAGGTGTGCCCAGACAAGCAACTGGAGGAGCTTCTCGCGGTAGTATGTTTGCCCCTGCTGTCGGCAAAGGTGCGCCCAGACAGGCAACTGGAGGAGCATCTCGTGGCAACCTCTTTACACCTGCCCCTGGCAAAGGTACGCCCAGACAGGCAACTGGAGGAGCTTCTCGCGGCAAGCTGTTTACACCTGCCCCTGGCAAAGGCGCTCCCCAACAAGCAAGTGCGGGTGCTTCTCGCGTTGGTACTTACTACTTGAATCCATCGACTACAAGTACAACGCAACCAGCAGCGCTAATCGCCCTCTTGCCCCAAAATTTCTATGGCACAACAATATCTGAACGTCCCACAATCTTGGTGTATCTCCCAGCTTCCAATGCCGAAGAAGCAGTGTTCAGCCTCAAAGATGAAGCTGGCAATATGCAACATCAGATGAACATTTCAGTTGCAGGGAAAACTGGGGTAATCGCGATCGAATTACCAGCTAATGCACCCGCTTTAGCCGTTGGTAAAAACTATCAATGGTTCCTAGCACTAAAAGTAGATGGGCAACTCAGTCCGAGTACGCCTTACGTCGATGGTTGGATTCAGCGTATCCAGCCCAGTGCGGAGTTGGCAACAGCAATCCAAGAGCAAGATGCTTTGAAGCAGGCTACTATTTTGGGTAAAAATGGTGTTTGGTATGACTGTGTGGCAACACTTGCATCGGTATATACCGCTCAACCTAACAATGCAACTCTCCGCAAACAATGGGAAGAACTTCTATCCTCAGTGAGTTTAAAGGAGATTGTAACAGCTAACTTATTAGCATCTACTAACTAATACCAGTTTGGGCATTGGGCATGAGAAGAGACAAGGTAGACAAGGGAGAGGGGGGAGACAAAGAAGAAACTTGTTCAATAATTCCCCCTTGTCCCCTTTGTTCCCCTCTTCTTACTTCCACCCAGTCCCCATTACCTCTTATCCCCAGAGGAAACCCTACCTTCCCCAATCCCCATTGCATGACACAAATATGTGGCGCAGATTCCAGGCTTTTATCCAAGGTACTCGCAGCGTTTTGATTATTACTCCCAGCGTTGCCTTGACTGTTATGGTTGGGCAATCGTTGGGACTTTTCAATTTACCGGAATGGAAAATTCGCGACGAATGGGTTCGTCAGCGATCTTCACAGGCGATGCCTATGGCGGGCTACGCCTACGCAGATGAGATTGTGATTGTTACAATCGATGAGCGCGATATCCAATCGGTGCGTAAATGGCCAGTTCCAGACTGGGCGCTGGCACGATTACTAGAAAAAATCCGGGCGCAGCAGCCTAGAGCCATTGGCTTGGATCTCTATCGAGATTTACCCGAAGGAAGCGGACACGAGCAACTTGTTCAAGTTTTTCGCAACACTCCCAATTTAATCGGAGTTGAGAAAATTACTGGCGAACGCGTCAATCCCCCACCAGAATTGAAAAAACAGGATCGGGTAGGATTAGCAGATTTAGTCTTGGATGGCGATCGCTTTGTACGTCGCGCCCTCTTGACAGCTGAAGATGCCAAAGAGAAAAACACCATTAAAGCCGGACTAGCAACCCTTGTAGCCCTAAAGTACCTCGAAGCTGAAAAAATTAGCTTAGAAAGCATTGACCCCCAAAAACAAAAGTTTCAGTTGGGTAAAGAAATTTACCTGCCACTGCAAAATCAAGAAGCAGGTTATACCGATGCCGATTTAGGAGGCTATCAAATTCTGCTGAATTGGCATGGTTCAGAAGCCGCATTTCGGACAGTTGCGATGCGCGATGTGTTAGCAGGGAAAATTCCGAGAGATTTGATGCGCGATCGCATGGTATTTATTGGGTCAATTGCCTCCAGTACCAATGATTTCTTCAGCACACCCTTCTCTTCGTGGATCTCTGCTCAAAAACCGACTCCAGGTGTGGTTGTTCATGCCAATATTGCTCATCAACTAGTACGAGGAGCAAAAACAGGAAATGCCACTCTGCACGGTGTTTCTGGCATTTTTCTGTCGTTGTGGATTGTTTTGTGGTCTGTCATTGGTTCTACGGGCAGTTGGTTATTATCTAGTAGCAAGCTGCGGATTCCCGGTGGCAAAATCCTTTGGGCAACTGTAAGTATCAGTGGAGGCTGTATATGGGGTGGCTATGGGATGTTTTTGCATGGTGTTTTAATTCCAATAACACCCGCTTTAGCCGCGTTTATCGGTAGTGTGATTGCAACAACTAATGCTTATAAACAGCGGAAGTTAGAAGAAACCAATCGCCAACTAGAAATTGCCAACAGTCAACTTTTGGATTATTCCAAAACCCTAGAGACAAAAGTCGAAGAACGCACTCATGAATTAGTCGAGGCAAAGCAAGCTGCCGATGCTGCCAATCAGGCCAAGAGTGAGTTTCTCGCCAACATGAGCCACGAACTACGTACACCTCTCAATGGCATCCTTGGTTTTGCCCAGGTACTAGAAGGATCGCCAAACATGACAGCTAAAAACCTAGAAGGGGTTAGCATTATCTACCAATGCGGATCGCACCTTTTGATGCTGATCAATGACATTCTCGATCTCTCGAAGATAGAAGCAAGAAAATTGGATTTGGTTGTTACTAGTGTGCATTTGCCCAGTTTTTTACATGGTGTGACTGAGATTTGTGGTATCCGGGCTGAACAAAAAGGAATTGGATTTAATATCTTAATTAGCGATCGCCTACCACTGGCCATTGAAGTTGATGAAAAACGCCTGCGGCAAGTGTTAATTAACTTACTGGGCAACGCGATCAAATTTACAGATAGCGGTAGCGTAACCTTCAAAGTGGAAGTCATTAGTCAAGAGTCTAAACAAATGACAAATGACAATGGACAAATGACACATCAAAAGATTCGTTTTCAGATTGAAGATACGGGTATTGGAATGTCACCAGACCAACTAGAGAAAATCTTTTTGCCCTTTGAGCAAGTGGGTGAAGCAGGACAGCGATCTGAAGGTACTGGCTTGGGGTTGGCGATTAGCCAAAGAATTGCGGCATTGATGGGAAGCCAAATTCAGGTACAGAGCCACTTAGGTGAAGGAAGTCTATTTTGGCTGGATTTGACAGTACCAGTACCACTTGCTCATGACTGGTATGGAGGAGCGATGTCTACGATGGGCACAGATACAGCCTCAACTCCTCAAAAAATTACCGGAATTCGGGGTAGTGCGCCTCAGATTCTAATTGTCGATGACGATCGCAACCACTGTTCTATGTTGACCAATCTGCTGCAAGAAATTGGCTGTCAAACCCTGGAAGCAACCGATGGCAAACATGGGCTAGAAGTAGCAATTGAACACAATCCAGATGTGATTCTACTCGATTTAGCCATGCCCAATATGGATGGTTTTGAGCTAATGGTTCATCTGCAAGCGAATCCCGAAACCCGTTCTATTCCCATTATTGTTTCTAGTGCTAGTGTCTTTGAGTCAAATCGCCAGCGGAGTTTAGAGGCAGGGGCAACAGCATTCTTATCCAAACCCCTCCAGATCGACGAACTACTTAATAGACTGCGATCGCTCTTGGGAGTGGAATGGATATATGCCGAATCTTCGCCTCCCAAAGGTGAGCAGATTACTGATAGTGAATTGATCCTACCATCCCAAGATGTTTTGCAACAACTCTATCATCTGGCAATGATGGGAGATATCTCGGCGATTGAGGGAATGTTAAAAGAACTAATTGAGGAAAACAGTCAACTAGCTCCCTTTGCAGCAGAGTTAAGCAAACTCACTGCCAATTTCCAAACCGGAAAAATCCGTAAGTTACTCAAATCATTTGTCACAACGGAGTTACATCCATGATCGCTGTTCCTATCTCGAAACCCATACATATTTTGTTAGTGGATGATAATCCAAACAATCTTAAGGTGCTATCGGAAGCGATTCAGAGGTGTGGCTGGAAAGCCCTCATGGCAACAGATGGAGAGTCAGCGATCGAACAAACAGAATATGCTCATCCCGATCTGATTCTCTTGGATGTGATGATGGCAGGTATTGATGGATTTGAAACTTGTCGCAGACTGAAAACCAATCCTATCACTCACAATATTCCAGTAATTTTCATGACTGCCCTATCCGATTCTACAGACAAGGTGGCGGGATTGGAAATAGGTGCAGTTGACTACATTACCAAACCCTTCCAACACGAAGAAGTCATTGCCCGTTTAAAGTTACACCTCAAAATTTCTCATCTCACGCGCACATTAGAAGAACGCGTGCAAGAACGCACCGCAGAATTAACTCAATCTCTACAGCAGTTACAGCAAACCCAACTACAAATGATCCAGAGTGAAAAAATGTCCACTTTAGGGCAGATGGTTGCAGGTATTGGTCATGAAATTAATAATCCGGTTGGTTTTGTTGGTGGAAATTTATCTTATATTGAGGAACATGTAAATAATCTACTTCGCCTGGTGAGCTTACAACAGGAGAAGCTAACGCAACCAGACTCGGAAATTCAAGAGCTTCTTGAAGAAATTGACTTGGAGTATCTGGCAGAGGATCTACCGAAACTACTGGCATCAATGCACCAAGGGATTACCCGTCTTAAAGATATCAGTCTCTCTTTGAGAACTTTTACTCGCGCAGATATTTCATCTCAGGTGGAGTTTCAGATTCACGAAGGAATCGATAGCACCTTAATGCTGTTGAAACATCGACTAAAAGGTAATGGCGATCGCACTAAAATCCAGGTTGTCACACAATATGGTGATTTACCCCCAATCAGTTGCTATCCCGGACAACTGAACCAGGTGTTCATGAATATCATCGCCAATGCCATTGATGCATTTGATGAACTCCATCAAAACAATTGCGATCGAAATATTGCTGCTTGCCCGAACATCATCACTATTACCACATCGGTTGATCCCCAACAAAAAACCGTTACAATTTGCATCCAAGATAACGGTCCCGGTATGCTTACTGAGGTGCAATCTCGAATTTTTGATCAATCTTTCACAACCAAGGCTGTGGGCAAGGGAACCGGGCTGGGATTAGCGATTAGCTACCAAATTATTGTTGACAAACACAACGGACAAGTTAACTGCTTGTCAACACCTGGTGAGGGAACAAAATTTATTATTACTCTGCCAATGTAACTGAATATACATGATTTTTATTATAAATTCCGTAACTCAACATAACCCAATACAGTTCATATAAGCCCAAAACACTTGTAGATAAGACGAGTTATCGCGTCTAAAAAAACCAAAATTTTTGCCAGTAGCCCTTAACTAAACCCTATTACCAAATCAAATCCAATACAATTCAATTAAGAAAAATTGTAGGTTGGGTTAAGCAAAGCGCAACCCAACAAAGTCCTTGCAAATGTTGGGTTTCGTTCCTCAACCCAACCTAATAGCGATTAAACGCAGTTTTGTAAGCATCAGCAGTTTCTATGCCAAAACCTCCAGCTTCGACATGACGAACTAGCGATTTAATAATTGGTGTAGCAATACTCATACCAAATAAAGCATTGAAGCCTGCAACAACCACTGGTGCTGACAAAATAACTGTAAATTCTGGAAATAAAGCTAACACAGCCACCAAGACTAAAAAAACAATTGGTGTCGCAATACCTGCTGCCTTTGCTGCTTCAAAAATTAGATTTTTATACTCTTCAACAGTAATATCGCCCCGATAAAGATCCAAAGAGTAGGAAATTGCCGTGACTACAACCTGAGTGAGAATAGCTGTTCCCGTTGCAGTAATCCCAAGTTTTGCGATCGTCCCAGAATTGCTGACAATAGAATCTACCGCATTATAAACTCGAATATAAAACTGTTCGCCAACGGTCATGACTTTGGCTCCTCGGCGGAAATTGTCAACACCTACTTCCCAAAGAATATTATCAGCAGCATTCGATCCACCTTGGGAACGTGGATTGATGTGGCTACCATGCTTATCTCTAAGAAATTGACGAATTGTATATTCTTTACCTCCAAGCTTTGATGTGCCAGGAATTTTCTCAAAAAGCTTCATAACATCTGCATCAGAGCGAGGTAAGTCTCCCACCCTAACACCAGCACGATATCTTAGCCTATTGGCAATCTTGGGCATCTCTTGGGCTAATTCGGCAGCTGTCTTTGGTAAATTTTGCAAAGCATCAGCCATAACCATGCTAGATGCAGCAACTCCAACAGCAGTTTGTTGAAATGTTTGACTAACATTTTGAACAGTTTGAAAACCTGACTGTGCTGCTATGGTTGATAAACTTTGTAAATCATTAACTGCATGGACACTTGAAGTAGTCATCTCGCTAGTAGCGTTCTTGATTCCATCAACTACCTCATTCATCCCGTTTACTACATTGTTGGCTGCTTCTTGAGCTTTATCTCTAACCGTATCTGCCAACTTTTGTGCTTGGTTGATAAAATCCATGTTTTCTGCTGTGGAGTATTTGCTCCAGTTTCTCTTTCTCAAACTAAGAAGCACCTCAGCATTCATGACGAATTTACTTCCAAAATTTTTAAAGAGATAGTAATCACTCTATATTGTTTGTATATGTTATATCATGTCCGCTTGATTACTTACTAAACCCCAAGAACCCCACCCCGCCAAAGCTGCGCTTTGTCTCCCCTCCCGAAGAGCGGGGAGGCTGGGGGTTGGGGGTCTTTCAAGGGCAGGCTTTTAGGCTTTCGATAAATAGTTGAGAATGTTCTCAATTATTGAACGTAGTTTTAAGTTCTCAGACAATGGTTTTGGTTTTAAAATCCCAAAAATTTGTCTAATCAAAAAAACCTGCCCCAGAAAGGGGTTGGGGGTGGGGTGCAATGACTCTGGGAATCATAACTAATTATGCGGACATGATATTACTTTTAAAAACTTAGCTATTTTAGCAGTTTCACTTCTTCAGTCCGATTGCTCTCTGCTTTCCATTATTTTTGTAGCTTACCAATTTGAAATCTGCTATATCTCTTGTTTCTGAAAGCGATCGCCGATTATTACCATTGAGCTTCAGAACTCGGAACTTGAGCTTTAGAACTCAAAACGTCAAATTCTCTACTCAAACTCCGAGTTTCTCAGCTCTAGCTTTCAACCTCTTAAGCAAAATTGCCGATAGATTTTCTGCACTATTGATGCTTACGGCTGCACTTTTCCAGATTTACAGATAAAATTGCGCCTTCATCAATTGTTAGTTTCTACCTTTGAAAGAGTTTAGCCATTCTTGAACTTGCTCTCGTGCAATATCGCGCCCTCCAAGACCAAAGGCTAGGGCAATAGCAACTGCGATCGCACCCAGTAAAAGTCCAAAGGCTAAATTCACAATATCACTGGCAACTCCAATCTGTTGCAGTGCCATTGCAGAAACTAAGGCAATAATTGCAATCCGCGCCACTTGTCCCAAAATCTGGGCTTGGCGATCGCCAGAACTGGTAATGATATTAAAAGCCAGATTTGCCAGGAATAAGCCAATGGCAAAGATTACCAATCCTGCCAAAATCCGCCCGAATATAATCACAATACCAGACACTAATGCTGTGAGAGCTGGAATATTCAAGATATTCACCGCCGCCACCGTGGCAAACAGCATGATCCCCACTAAGGCAACAATGCCTACAATTTCCGATGGAGTACGGGTTGTAATCGGCTCAACTGTTGGTTCTGTGGAAATGACGATTCGTCTGCTGGGTGTTGTCAGACCCAAAATAGTGAAAATGTTATTAAACCCTAAATTGGTGAGGATACTTGTAACCAAGTCCGCGATAAACCGCCCGACGAAATAGGCAACAATCAAAATTGCCACCGCTGTAAAGATGGCAGGTAGGGCATTGAGAACCTGTTGCAGCATAGCGATCGCAGGTATTGAGATCGCATCAATTCGCAAGGCATTCAGCGCTGCGATCGCTACAGGAATCAGAATCAAAACATAGACAATTGTGCCGATGATACTCGATAGAGGTTGCACCCCCGCAGCTGAAGATAATCCTAAGCGACTACCTAAATGGTCAAGACCAGTTGTCGCCAGCAAGTTCGTCACAATCCGCCGTACTACATTAGCGATGAACCAGCCAACTACAGCAATCAAGATCGCCGCTAAAATGTTCGGCAGAATTAGCAGAACTTCTGTAATTAGAGCTTGTACTGGTTGTAAAGCCTGCCTGAGTCCGAGAGTATCTAAAACTGGGGCGAGAAACAGTAAAAATATAAACCAATACAGAGCATTGCCAATCGTCTCACTCAAAGACAGCTGATTCAGGCTGGGCGCTCTGTCTTCTGGTTCTGGATTCAAACGCTCATCTAGGTTAAATGCCTGTAATGACCGCACAGTGATAATCTTCACAATGGTCGCCAACAACCAGGCTACTCCCAAAAGGATTCCTGCACCAACCAACTTTGGCAAAAAGCCAATAAGTTGATTGAGGAAATTATTGAGGGGACGAGAGGCAATTTCCAGATCCAATGTCTGTAAAACAGCTACCGCTGTCAATAGGAGAATACTCCAAAAGACTATGCCGGAGATGAATTTCTCCACTTGGGGAACATCTTGACGACCTGTTATCCCTGCGGCAATGCGGTTATCTATGTTTGTACGATTGAGGATTCCTCGCGTCAGTGCTGCTGCGATCGCTGCAATGAGCCAACCTACTAATAAAATTGCTACCGCCCCCAAAAGACGAGGCGTAAACAGAATCAACTGTTGTACAATACCTTGCACATCAGCGATTCCTTGATTCACTGCTGGTTGTATTGGTTGTAGGCTGGGCGATGATTGTGCTAAAAATTGCTGCACCCTTGTGGATAAACTAACTCCGTAGGCGTAGCCCGTCGTAGACATCACCTGGGTTATTTCTTGCCAAGTTGTGTTCATGGTTTTCGGGAATTATGTTTAAGTATTCGCCGCAAACACTGAGTCAGTGTTTTGCCTATCAATTTACCAGTAAAAACATACATATTTACTCATATTTGATTTAATCTACGGGGATTGGGCATAAGGGGCAGAAATGCGGAGGGAAAAACTTACTGCAACTTCTCCCCTGCTCCCTTGCTCCCTCATCTTCCACTGCGCTGAATTTTGCGTTACTCTAATTGCAGCAACAGCATCAAAGATGTGGAATGTCCCAAGTTTTGGAACAATCGATTCAAATTAATGCTACAGCTACGGTGGTGGAGCGCTGTCTTAGCGATTTAGCTCTCATGCACCGTTGGCTCAACCCCGTTCTTCGTTGCGAACCTATGGGCGAAGCTTGGAGTACCGATGTCGGCAGTAAAAGTCGTTTTATTATTCAAATTCCTCTAATAAAACCCACTTTGAATAGCGTAGTTGTAGAACGACAACCGGGTTTAGTAGTTTGGGAATTTCAGGGATTTTTTCAAGGGCGCGATCGCTGGGAATGTCAACCCACAGAAAAGGGAACGCTTTTACTCAATCGCTTTGAGTACGATATCCCTAACCCCTTAGTTAGTTGGGGCTTCAACACTTTTGCTGCATCTTGGACGAAAGAAGATATGCAAGCCCAACTGCGCCGCCTCAAACGAGTCGCAGAAGAAGAAAATAATTCGTAATATTTCGGCTGCGCTCAATACAAGTTCGTAATTCGTAATTGGGCAGAAGAGGCAGAGGGACAGAGGGGAAAAACTTACTGCAACTTCTCCCCTGCTCCCCTGCTCCTTGGTCACTGAGCGTAGCCGTTGGCGAAGCCTCTCGTAGAGAAGTGCTGCTCCCCTGCCCTACTTCTCTTTACCCAATTCCGTAAGTAGCCGCCGAATCACAGATGCATCCTCGGCATCTGGAACTTTTGCTAAATAGTTTTGTAAATCGTCTACGGCTTGGGGATAATAACCGAGTTGATAGTAGATCAAACCGCGATCGCGCAATTCTAAAGTTAAACCAGGAAACAGCAACAAAATTCGTTCAACTGCTGCCAGCGTTTTTTCTAACTCTTGCTGTTTAAGGTAAATAAATTTTAAATTTGTCAACATCCGGGCCAAAAATTGCCGATTACTAACTACAGCTAAAAATTCTGGTTGTAGCGTCACAGGTTGCTGATAAAGTTGAGACAGGCGTTCTTCGCAATCTTGGGCAAATATTATTTCACCACCATTGAAAGCATCCACAAAAATCTCGATATCAGGAATATCTGGGCGGATCAGGAAATGTCCTGGCATCCCTATACCCACCATCGGAAAATCAATCCGTCGAGCAACTTCCAGGTAAAGCAACGCTAAGGTAATGGGAATCCCTAATCTGCGATCGATTACATCATTGAAAAAGCTGTTGCGCGGGTCGTAATAGTCAATTTTATTACCAGAAAATTTTAAATCATCGTAGAGATACTGATTAATACTTTGAACTATCCGCAAAGGATATCGTGAATCAGGCAGGCGTTCTTGAAGTTCCCAAGCCATTGTATCAAGGGCGTTGAGATATTCTTCTGCATCTAGATTGGGATATTCTTCTTGTGCAATATACAAAGCTGCCTTTGCCAAATCAATGCGCTCGTCAGACTGCTGAATCTCTTGGTAAAAATATTGTCGTGCTGACGAGAAATTCATAAGCTGTTGCTCGGTGTAAGTGTGAGGATGAAGCCGCAGCTACGACTAACCCAGGCATCGCAGCTTGGCCAAAAGCTGTTTTTTGTATCTATCTTCATCTTATGGATATTCAGAAGTTTTGGAAATGTAGTTTATGGATAGCTTTATATATCTATTACTAACTAACTTTTAGCAAATGCTGTGTTGGTGATGTCTTCGATGGGCTGTACCCATGCAAGGCACATGATGTAATACAAATATGAATTATTTCAAGGCAAAAGCTAGGTATCAAATATCTAGCTTTTTGCCTGCAAGTGTAAACATCTAAGTAATCTAGGACATCAGTACTTTTTGCTACATGCGTTAGATATGGGGCGATCGCATCTAAAAAAGGAGATTAGGGATAAACTAGAGCCTATCCCGTCAATCTAGTCAAGATGGGGACTACAACCATAGCCACCAAACACCTTTTTAAGGAATTACTAAGAGAGTTATGTCCCCGTCCGGTGCTAGAGTGAAAGGTGACATTTCTTATTCTTATGTCTTCTCCGACCTTATCTGAAATCTAGCTTCAATCATTAGGCGCAGCATGGTCACAACCGCAGAAAAAACAAACATTGGCTACATTACCCAAATCATTGGCCCAGTTGTAGACGTTAAATTTCCCGGCGGGAAATTGCCACAAATCTACAACGCTTTGAAAATCGTTGGCACCAACGAAGCTGGACAGGAAATCAACATCACCGTTGAAGTACAGCAACTGCTGGGCGACAACCAAGTGCGGACTGTTGCGATGAGTTCCACCGAAGGCTTAGTGCGCGGTTTTGAAGTCACCGATACAGGCGCTCCCATTAACGTGCCAGTTGGTAAAGCCACTTTAGGTCGAATTTTTAACGTCCTTGGCGAACCTGTGGACAACAAAGGCCCTGTAAATGCTGAGGCAAGTTTACCCATCCACCGCTCTGCTCCCAAATTCACCGACCTGGAAACCAAACCTTCCGTGTTCGAGACTGGGATTAAAGTTGTTGACCTTCTGACTCCCTATCGACGCGGCGGTAAGATTGGTCTGTTCGGCGGTGCTGGTGTTGGTAAGACCGTGATCATGATGGAGTTGATCAACAACATCGCTACTCAGCACGGTGGAGTATCCGTTTTTGCTGGTGTGGGTGAACGTACCCGTGAAGGCAATGACCTCTACAATGAAATGATTGAATCTGGGGTTATCAACAAAGACAACCTCAACGAATCAAAAATTGCTCTAGTCTACGGTCAAATGAACGAGCCACCCGGAGCCAGAATGCGGGTTGGTCTTTCGGGATTGACAGTAGCAGAATACTTCCGTGATGTGAACAAGCAGGATGTGCTGTTGTTTATTGACAACATTTTCCGGTTTGTCCAAGCAGGTTCGGAAGTATCAGCGCTACTAGGTCGGATGCCTTCAGCGGTGGGATATCAGCCCACATTGGGAACCGACGTAGGTGAACTGCAAGAGCGAATTACCTCGACTACAGAAGGTTCGATTACCTCCATTCAAGCAGTGTACGTACCAGCGGATGACCTCACTGACCCCGCACCTGCTACCACCTTCGCCCACTTAGACGGTACAACAGTACTATCTCGTGGTTTGGCAGCTAAGGGAATTTATCCCGCAGTTGACCCCCTTGGTTCAACTTCCACCATGCTTCAACCTAATATTGTCGGTGACGAACACTACAATACGGCGCGGGCGGTGCAATCAACTCTGCAACGTTATAAAGAACTCCAAGACATTATCGCCATTCTTGGTCTAGATGAATTGTCTGAAGAAGACCGTCTCATTGTCGCGCGGGCCCGGAAAGTTGAGCGTTTCTTGTCTCAGCCGTTCTTTGTGGCAGAAGTATTCACCGGTTCTCCTGGTAAGTACGTGAAGTTGGAAGACACCATTAAAGGGTTCCAAAAGATTCTGTCTGGTGAGTTAGATGCTCTACCAGAACAGGCTTTCTACTTGGTTGGCGATATTAACGAAGCGATCGCCAAAGCTGAAAAAATCAAAGGTTAGTCATTAGTCACTTGTACTGAGCGAAGCCGAAGTATTGGTCATTAGTCATTAGTCATTAGTTCAAGTGCTAATGACTAATGGCAATTACAAAAGACAAAGGACAAAGGACGAAGGACAAAGGACAAAAGACAAATGACATTAACCGTTCGTGTAATTTCCCCAGATAAAACAGTCTGGGATGCTCCAGCTGAAGAAGTCGTTTTGCCTAGCACTACTGGTCAACTAGGTATCCTAACTGGACACGCACCACTTTTGACCGCTCTAGATACTGGTGTCATGCGAGTTCGTGGCGCTAAAAATCAGAATTGGGAAGCGATCGCTCTTTTGGGTGGCTTTGCCGAAGTCGAAGAAAATGAAGTGACAATTCTGGTTAACGGCGCTGAACGTGGCGACAAAATTAACCTTGATGAAGCTCGTACTGCTTATAACCAAGCAGAAACACGTCTAAGTCAAGTTTCCGCAGACGATCGCCAAGCCCAAATTCAGGCAACCCAAGCCTTCAAACGCGCCCGCGCTCGGTTTCAAGCTGCTGGCGGTTCGGTCTAATTTAACTTTATATTTCCACTTTGTAGGTTGGGCAATGTTCAACCTACAAAATATTTATTCAGAAGAACTCAGGAGTCAGGAGCCAGAATTCAGTATAAATTCTGTACGGATGCTAAAACTCTATCCCTTCACGGATAGAGAATTCTGAATTCTGTTAGCGCAGCGGGGCGTAGCCCATTCTGAATTCTGACTCCTTGTTTATTAAATTTTAAAAAAATTACGCCAAGTTTAAGAAATCGAGCCAAGCTTTGATGAAGTGTTAACTTAACTAATTAGTTGCCCAAATGGGCACAAATTATGAAAAGCATTTCATCTTTGCTTGGTACGTGTAAACAAAATAAAGTAGCTCGTTTTGCAGCATCTGTGGTGGCAACGTTAGCAATTGCTGGTAGTGTTCACTCTGCCAATGCTACTTCTGTCAAAATAACTACTGCAAAAGAAATTACTTCAGCGACTGCCCAGCTAAATCAGACCACACCAAATATTATCCAGTTACAAACGAGCAGGACTCAATATCAAGCTGCTGGACTTGATCCAGTTGTAGTGGTTCCCATTCTACTTGTTGGCGGTTTAGTCATATTCGTCCCCCTATTCTTTGGCGGGCTTGTAGTTATTGGCGAACGGGAAGTTGGCATTGTAGTTAGAAAATTTACCCTTTCCGGGCGTGGACTCCCCGCCGGTAGTTTGATTGCCCTCAACGGCGAAGCTGGCTTACAGGCAGATACTTTAGCTCCTGGTTGGCATTGGGGCTATTGGCCTTGGCAGTATTCTGTAAAAAAAGAATCGGTAATTGTCGTTCCCCAAGGGGAAATCGCTTTGATTGTGGCAGCAGATGGCGCATCCAACCCACCAGAGCGGATTTTGGGTAAAATCGTGGGTTGTGACAACTTCCAAGATGCTCGAAAATTCCTCACCCAAGGCGGCGAAAAAGGGCGGCAAATGGGTTTTCTTACGGCTGGTACGTACAGGATTAATACCGCCTTGTTTAAAGTCATCATGGCATCAAATGCCAGCGCTCATGGCATGACTCCAGAACAGTTGCGGGTGTATAGTCTGGCATCTGACAAAGTTGGCATCGTCACTACTTTAGATGGCATACCAATTTCTGCTGGTGAACTCGCAGGCCCGATAATTGACGGACACGACAACTTCCAAAATGGTCAGAAATTTATTAATGGGGGTGGGCGGCGAGGTTTACAAGAACAGATATTGCTTTCTGGTTCTTGGAACTTGAACCCTTGGTTTGTCCAGGTTGAACAAGTGCCGATGACGGAAATTCCCATTGGGTATGTAGGTGTGGTGATTTCTTTCGTGGGCAAGGCACATCAAGATGTCAGCGGTGCAGCTTTCACCCACGGTAATTTGGTGAATCAAGGACATAAAGGTGTGTGGGTCGAACCGCTATATCCTGGTAAGCACCCGATTAATTCTCGAATTATGAAGATTGAACTCGTGCCAACGACCAACATCGTCTTAAACTGGTCAGGTCGGACTGAACGCCACAGTTATGATGCTAAACTGGCTTCTTTAACGGTGCGATCGCGTGATGGGTTTGCCTTTGATTTGGAAGTAGCACAAATTATCCATGTGGGTGCTTTAGATGCGCCGAAGGTAATTTCTCGTGTTGGTGCTATGCAAAATCTCGTAGACCATGTATTAGAACCGACCATCGGTAATTATTTCCGCAACTCAGCCCAAGACTATACTGTACTAGACTTTCTTACCGCTCGGAGCGAACGCCAAGCTGAGGCTGCTGAGTATATTAAAACAGCATTGCGGGCTTATGACGTGCAAGCGATCGACACCCTCATTGGTGATATTCAGCCACCAGCATCGTTAATGCAGACACAGACAGACCGGAAAATTGCCGAAGAAGAACGCAAGACTTATGAAGTCCAGCAAATGGCGCAAACCCAACGGCAGCAGCTTGTTCGGGAGACGGCACTCGCTAATATTCAGCAAGAAATGGTGAAATCAGAGCAGAGTGTGCATATAGCTGACCTTAAAGCCCAAGCTCAAATTAAGCAGGCGAACGGTGAAGCTGAGGGTACAAAACTGCGGGCAATTGCTGAGGCTGAAGGTATCCGAGCCACAGGTAACGCCAAAGCTGAAACCTACCGTGCTGGTGTGGAAGCCTTGGGGCCACAAGGTTATACAGCAATGCAACTAATGCAGATTATAGGCGATCGCAATGTCCGTTTGATTCCAGATGTCTTAGTTGGCAGTAATGGCAGCAATAACGGCTTAGTGGATGGGCTACTATCGATGATTTTATGGAATCAAACTGGTAAGGGTGAATTGACACCAACACCTTTGCATCCACAACCAGTAGTTACTAAAGCACAACCAACCTCAGAAAACGGTTATCCACCTATAGTTGTGAATTTTCCTGAAGATAAGTAACATCAGGAACATTTGGTAGGCGCACACAGCCATCATTGGTGTTTAAGCTAAAACTCTTGGCTGCATGAGTTTTGCCCTCAGCCCCAGCCCCTAAATTGGGAGAGGGGAGCAAATTCTCCAATTCCCCTTCTCCCATGTTGGGAGAAGGGGTTAGGGGATGAGGGCAACTCTAGAACGCTTGCTACTACGATAAACGTAATTTAAAACGATATTTTATTGTGGGGTAATATCATGTCCGCCAAATTACCCATAATAAAATAACCCCACCCCCAACCCCCTCCCCGCCTGCGGGGAGGGGAGACAAAGCACAGCTTTGGCGGGGTGGGGTTCTTCGGGTTTAATAAGCAATCAAGCGGACATGATATAAGCCGGAAAGCCTACCCTGTAAATATGGCGGAGAAATTTTGCTTTTACAAGAACGTTATCGTTTAATCAAGCAGATTAGTAAAGGGGGATTCTGTAAAACCTTCCTCGCTGTAGATGAAGGCCAGTTTCCTCCAATTCCTTGCGTTGTGCAAGAATTATTGCTGGAATCCGAAACATTTAAAAATTTTCAGCAAAAGGCGCACAAGCTAGAGGAATTAGGAAAGCATCCACAAATTCCCGCTTTATTAAATTATTTTCAGCATAACGGGCATTTTTATTTAGTGCAGGAGTTTATTGCAGGCACTAATTTAGCTCAGGTGGTTGAAGAAGAAGGCGCTTTTAATGAAACTCAGATTTGGCAACTGTTAGAAGATGTGTTGCCAGTTTTGCAGTTTATGAGCGATCGCAAGATTATCCACCGCGATATCAAACCCCAAAATATCATCCGTAGATCCCCAATTAGCAAGAAGGGGGATTTTTTCATAGTTGATTTTAGCACTGCGAAAATTATTACAGAAATCGATCGCTTAACATCTGAAACCAGTATCGGCAG
Source organism: Nostoc sp. EspVER01 (assembly GCF_034530635.1). Lineage (NCBI taxonomy): Bacteria > Bacillati > Cyanobacteriota > Cyanophyceae > Nostocales > Nostocaceae > Nostoc > Nostoc sp. EspVER01. Next base: position 408,124 of record NZ_JAVRCS010000001.1, on the reverse strand, counting down.
TCCAGAATATGCTGCACCAGAACAAACAAGAGGAAAAGCGGTTTTTGCGAGTGATTTATATAGCTTGGGTGTAACTTGTATTTACTTACTGACCCAGATTTCTCCCTTTGATTTATATGATATTGCAAATGATTGTTGGGTCTGGCAACAATATCTTACTACCAAAGTTAGCGATGTCTGGCGACAAGACTCAAAAAGTCTACGCTTGTCCCAAATCCTCGACAAGCTGCTGCAAAACGCTGTTAACCGTCGCTTTCAATCGGCTGATGAAGTTATGCAAGCAATGGGTATGGAATGTAAAACTCAAAATTTTAAATTACCAACTCCTCCTTGGCGATGCTTGCATACTCTAAGTGGAGATTCTGGTGCGTTGAGTAGGGTGAATACCATTGCCATTAGTCCAGACAGTCACACTTTAGCCAGTGGTAGTGATGACAAAAACATCAAGTTGTGGGATTTAAATAATAAAAAAGTCCTAGCTAGCTTATCAGGACATTCCCAAGCTGTAAAATCAGTTGCCTTCAGTCCTGATGGTCAAATTCTGGCAACTGCTAGCGATGATAAAACTATTAAATTGTGGCAGATTGAGACATTAAAAGAAATCTGCACCCTCTTGGGACACTCACACGCGGTAAAATCAGTTGCTTTTAGTCCAGATGGGCAGATTCTCGCTAGTGGTAGCTGGGATAAGACAATCAAACTTTGGGATGTCAATACTGGCACAGAAATTTGCACCATAACTGGACACCAATTACAGGTAAATTCAGTAGCATTTAGTCCCCAAGGACAGCTTTTAGCTAGCGCTAGTTATGACAGAACAATTCGCTTGTGGCAGATAGAAGGTTCCCCAAGAGAATTTCAAAACCGCCCATGCTATAGCTTGTTAAGCACCCTTTCGGGTCATGCATGGGCGGTTTTGACAGTCGCTTTTAGTCCCGATGGGAAAATTTTGGCGACGGGTAGTGATGATAACACTATTAAGTTATGGGAGGTAAACACGGGTCAGCTAATTTGCACACTTGTAGGCCATTCTTGGTCTGTGGTGGCTGTGGCTTTTACTGCCGATGGCGAAACGCTCCTAAGTGCAAGTTGCGACAAAACAGTTAAACTTTGGAGGGTAAGCACAGCAGAAGAGATTGTTACTCTCTCTGGTCATGTAGACACAGTATCTGCTGTTGCTGTGAGCAAAGTTACACAATTAATTGCAAGCGGCAGCCGGGACAAGACTATCAAACTGTGGCAGCTTGTAGAACAGGACAATAGCTAATTTTGTAATATCAAGCGCTACCTGTAAAGGCAACTTCTGGAAATTTCAACTGAGCTTCTGCCATTGGACGGTTTCTGCCTTCCTCTTGCCAGTAGTTAATCACTTCTGTCGCTTTGTTAAGCAACTCAACCCGATCCAGATCAGTAATCCAATGTTTGGACTCTAATTCCTTTTTTAACTCTTCCCAGGCATCATTTCTGGGCCAAAAAAAGTACTTAGTCAAGGGACTGGTGCCTTTGCCTACAACTTGATCCACTGCGAGAGCAACGTTCTCGTCTAACCACAAAATTTTCAAAATAAACTTGGTCAATCACACCTCCGGGAATTTCCGGGCATTATTTAACAAGGATAGCGATCGCTTATTTTAACGCAATACCCTATCAAATGACCAAACATTCAGGAGCGCTGTTAGCGTTAGTGGGGCGTTTAGCCCGTGCTAAGTACCAAGTGCCTAAGCACATTATGATAATTTAAAACTCTTTTGCTTCCTACCCCATGACTCAACTCACTTCTACAAAAGCGATCGTTGTTTTCGATATTGATGGCGTTGTGCGCGATGTTAGCGGTTCCTATCGCCGGGCGATCGCAGATACCGTAGAATATTTTACTACCCAAGCATATCGTCCAACCCCACTGGATATTGACCAATTGAAGTCTGAAGGCGTGTGGAATAACGATTGGGAAGCATCACAGGAATTAATTTACCGCTACTTTGAAACCCAAAAACAGAGCCGTGAACAACTGCAACTAGATTACACTGCGATCGTTGCTTTTTTTCAATCCAGTTACCGCGGCCCTGACCCAAATAATTTTACTGGGTATATCTGTAATGAACCTTTATTATTGCAACCCAGCTATTTAGAGCAACTTACCGAAGCGGGGATTGCATGGGGATTTTTTAGTGGTGCAACTCGTGCTTCTGCGAACTACGTCTTAGAAAAACGGCTGGGTTTGGCATCTCCAGTGTTGATTGCGATGGAAGATGCACCGGGGAAACCTGATCCTACGGGACTTTTCGCTACAGTTCGGGAGTTAGATAATGGAATTGAGGAAAGATTAGCGATCGTGTATGTGGGAGATACGGTAGCAGATATGTATACCGTCGAGAAAGCGCGGAGTCTAGATTCTTCTCGCCCTTGGATTGGTGTAGGCGTTTTACCGCCCCATGTCCAGGAAACAGCAGCGCGTAGTGATGCATACAGTGAGACACTAATAGCAGCAGGAGCAGCAGTAGTTTTGCGTAATGTGCAGGAATTGACTCCAAGACAGATTCAAAAATTGTTGACATACTCACTGCCCTGAAGGGTCGGTGATTCTGGAGTAATAAGTAATAAGTAATGAGTAATGAGTAAATACCCATTTTTCATCCACTCATTACTCATTACTCATTTAAAGTCCTGTCACCGATGATAAAAAGCTCGTCTTCAAAGGACGGGGCTTCAGACCCAAGTTTTTGGTGAGTTCATCTCCCCAATTTGTGGTCTAAGATTAATCAAGCTACGGGTGCATGAATGACTGACTGATAACAATCTTGCTTTAATCATTGGGAGATTAATAAAAATGTCTGCACTTAAACTGCCTAACGGCCCTCAAACTCACCCTTGGGTACAGACGTATCAATGGCTGACTAATCCTTTAGAATACCTAGAAGACTGTGCTAAACGTTATGGTGATATCTTCACCCTTCAGCTAGGACAAAATTCTCCTGCTCAAGTTTTCATTAGCAATCCCCAGGCGATTCAGCAGATTTTTACTACAGATCCAAAACAGTTAGACTCTGGTGAGCCAGCAGGGATTAGATCGCCTTTATTAGGACGCCAATCACTACTGGCGCTCGAAGGAAAGCCTCATCAGCGACAACGAAAGCTATTGACACCACCCTTACATGGGGAACGAATGCTAGCTTATGGTGAATTAATCCGCGACATCACTCAGCAAGTGATTAATCAGTGGCAGGTTGGAGAAACCTTTGCAGTTCTGCCTTCTATGCAAGCAATCTCTTTCCAAGTGATTTTGAAGGCTGTATTTGGTCTAGAAGATGGGCCACGTTATGAAAAACTCAATGAACTCCTAATTACAATCCTAAATCCCAAAATCCCCATATTAAGAACAATTCTGCTTCTTTTCCCAGCAATGCGACGGGATTTAGGAGCGTGGAGTCCTTGGGGAAAATACTTGCGTTTACGGCAGCAAATCGATCAACTCATCTACGCCCAGATTCAAGAACGCAAAGCACAACCCGATCCATCTCGGACTGATATTCTATCTTTGATGATGGCTGCTCGTGATGAGGCGGGAGAGCCGATGACAGACTTGGAATTACGTGATGAACTGATGACGCTATTAGTGGCGGGTCACGAAACTACTGCAACTTCCTTATCATGGGCCCTGTACTGGATTCATCATCTACCACAGGTGCGTGAAAAACTGCTGCAAGAACTAGATAAGTTGGGTGAACAACCAGATCCAAACGCTATTTTCCGATTGCCTTATTTGAATGCTGTCTGTTCTGAAACCCTACGCCTTTACCCAGTGGCGATATCGGCACTAAATCGAGTGGTCAAATCACCGCTACAAATTGGAGAATACAACTTTGAACCTGGTACTTTACTCAATCCCTCTATTTATTTGACCCATCATCGAGAAGATTTATATCCTGAGTCGAAGCAATTTAAGCCAGAGCGTTTTCTGGAACGGCAATTTTCTCCTTATGAGTATTTACCCTTTGGTGGCGGCAACCGTCGCTGTATTGGTATGGCATTTGCCTTGTTTGAGATGAAATTGGTGTTGGCAAAAGTGCTGTCTCACTGGAAGATGGAACTGGCTGATAGTAAACCTGTGCAACCAGTACGTAAGGGTTTGCTATTTAGCCCAGCAGGTGGTGTGAAGATGGTGGTAAAGGGGAAACGCCAGCAAAATCAGTCTGTTTTGCAGACAAGTTCTAGTTTAGCGTGAAGAGTGAGAGAATGTGATGGCATGGGGTGGGAGCGATCGCACATAGCATTTTATGTTTGACTAGATAAACAGGTTTGCCTATATAGTAACGAGTTGTTCAATAATATCAATGGCTCGACTTGCCTCGCCTACCTTGCTGTGATCCATATAAGCCCTTTTTAATGCAGCTTAATTAATTCTCAAAGATGAGCAAAAAACTGTACTATTTAGAGCTAAGTAAACCCGGTTTTTTCCATAAAGAATCCCAACCTAATGTATACAATAAGCTCTTAACTATACCTAAAATACCTTGGATTTGGTAACCCAAGTATGCTCGAAGTTGCAACCCTTTGATCCGGCTCTTAGGAACATAGATAAATATGGATTTGAGCATTATCCATATCCCTTGGGTGATATATGTAACATACAAAATATCAACCAAACTTTTGAAGAATTTAGGTTCTTTACCCCCTAACCGTAACAGTGGTTCACTATTCCAAGGATCAAAAGCTATGAACTTTGTAGAAAAATCCCAATGGGGACGGATAAAAGTTTCTCCACCCTCGTTAAGCATACAAGCGGCAAAGCTAAAGACGCTATTGCTAATACATACTATGTCACAGTTGCTCAACATGAAAAAGTCTATGTAGAACTCTATATTTAACTCTTTCATTTCTTCTGGCAAATTTACATCCAAATCTCTCGAAGTCACAGGAGAAAATTTTTCAAATTCTGGAAGAATGCTGTCGATATCATCGCTGCAAAGAAAGAGAATCGGTTCTTCTAAGTTTTCCCATATCTCATCTAGCCATTCACAATACCATTTTGCAGGAAATACTAACGTAAAACTAGCCCTAACCTCTGCAATATAATCACCTCGGCGTAAGTGAATTCCAATGATTGTTTTACCTTTAGAACGGAGAATATTTAGAGTATTGACCAACGGAATTTTTAGCTCCTGAACGGGCTGGAAGAGCGAACGAAAGTATTCTTTGTATGGCGCTAGTAAATGGGTTGGTAATTGGAAGAAACCCCAGATATCGACGTTAGCAAGACCCTCTTCTAGAGCTTCTGAACCCACATAGGAACTTTTCGCATCAGCAAGTTTTTCAAGATAAGGGATAAATTCTGGAATAATCTCAAATAAACTTTCTCTAAAATTGCAGGACTCAATTGCAGGAGGTAAGCGCTTGGAAATGGGGGCATCCTTATGACCAAAGAGAGTTTGTCCAATCCAAGGAGGAGACTCTACTCTTGCTCCATTTTTTTTTGCACAGATTCTCAGAAAAGCATACTGGAATAGCTGATTACCGAATCGCCCAAACTGTCCAAGAGAGGACATTGTTAGAACTGGCTCTTTAGCACTTATGACATCATTTGTACGAGAGTCTTTAGTATCTTCAGCATCTTGTTTGAAAGTGTCAAATACGCTAAATACCCTATCTGTTTCGCTTTTAGTGGTATATTTCAATTTTTCCATTGCATTCTCTAAGGTATTACTAACTACTATTTAGCGCCAAATTCTACAGTTACTATAAAAACTGAGAAATATCGTTATTACTTTGTTTAAGCCAAGACAGGCTTACCTGTAGATACGGCCTGCTCAATAATATCAGCCGCTCGATTTACCCCCCCAGCCGCGAGAGTAGCTGCTTGTAATCTGAGAGCATTCTGTTTATAAGATTCTTCTGTCAACACCCGCTTAATAGCATTTTTCAATCTGGGAACATTCAGTTTTTTGAGAGTGATAAGCTCACCCGCCCCTGTCCAAGCGATACGCGCTGCTACTCCTGGCTGGTCATTAGCAACTGGAATCGCCACCATTGGCACTCCTTTTTTGAGACATTCCATTGTTGTATTCATTCCCGCATGAGTAATCATGAGGGTAGCTTTTTCCAGTACTTCTAATTGAGGTGCATACTCAACTACTAAAGGATTTCCTGCCAAGCCTGGTAGTGATTCTGGTTTAGCAGAACCTCCCAGAGAAATCACTAACTGAACATCCAAATCTTCACAAGCTGAAGCAATAGTCTGAAAAACCCAAATCAGACGGTTTTGCAATGTTCCCATCGAAGCGTAAATTAATGGTTTCCCTGTCAATTTTTCATAAGGGAAAGAAACAGTTGCTCGACTGGCTGAAGTATGATAGCTTCCCGTGAAATGGAACCAAGGAGGTAATTCTTCTCTGGGAAATTCAAACTCAGCAGGTGCATTACTTATTTGAGCCAGTGGAGAGTAACTATCTTTAAGACTAGAGTACAGGGGTAATTTCCACTCTCGACGATATTCATTGATCAAATCTTGAAGTGGTTTGACGACGTTATTCTGTAACGTGTAACCCATTTGGTTGCGTAAGCGTCCCCACCCAGATGGGTTATAGTTCCAAGTTGTGAAAAAAGGAGGAATGCTAGGTTCTCGATTCAGCACCACGGCGCTGCATACAGTAATAAAAGGAATTTTCAGAAACTCGGCAATTGTCCCTCCCTCTACTGAACTTTGGTTTACTAGCAAAGCTTCTACGCCTGCTGCTTTAATTGCTGCTGGAGCCTCTTGGAGTGTCACAGATGAAACACGCTTCAGCAGGTCAATAGTGTATCGCAACGCAGCCAATCCACGCAGTTGACCCAATTTAGCAAAGGTTTCTGCTGTTGAGCCAGGAATAAAATCTTTTTCACCAATTGCTTGGAATTCTATTCCTGCTGCCAGTACCTTAGATTGAGTATCGAGTGAGCCAAAGAAGGTGACGCGATGCCCACGCCGTTGAAGTTCCTGTCCCAAGGGAAGCATGGTGTTGAGGGGGCCGGTTGCTGCACCAGGACAGATGATACCAAAATGAGTCATGATAAACGCCTCTACTTGATTTTCAAGAACTTATCCAAAGCTGTAACTAGGCTGGGAGGCCAACGGCGGATATTTTTTACCCAGTCGATATCCTTGTAGCGGCTATCAAGTCCATAAGCTGCTACCCAGTTGCTTTCGGCTTCACCTTGTTCTCCATTTACCCAATATGCAGCTGTGAGAGCGGCACGCACATCAGCAAACTTGGAGTATTTACGGGCGATATTTCGCATTTCGCGGATTGCTTGCTCTTTTTGACCAGTTTCATACAGAGCGAGGGCGTAGTTAGCACGGGCGAAGGCAAAATTTGGGGCTATCTCATTAGATTTTTTATAGTCTGCGATCGCATCTGACCATTTTCCTAAACCTGTTTTGGCATTGCCGCGATTGTTATATGCCATCGCATCGTTAGGATCGAGTTCTAAGACATGATTATAATCTGCGATCGCATCATCCCATTTTCCCATCCCTTCCAACGCCGCACCCCGATTTAAATATGGATCGGTGACATTTGGTGCTAGTTCTATGGCTTTGTTATAATCTGCCAACGCCTCTGGCAATTTATTCTGACTCACCCGCGAATTTCCCCGGTTACTCCACGCCCCGGCATTCGTAGGAAATTGCTCAATAATCTTTGTCCAGTAAGTTTCAGCCGTAGCAAAGTCACCTTGATTCGTCGCTATAAACGCTTGATTTGCCCACTCATCACCTTGTTTTAACTGTTCTTGAGTAATGGGCGGCTGAGATTGTGCCATAACTGGAGTACCCCAGCCAAACACAAGTAACAGACTGAGAAAAATACCAATCAATTTAATCATCTAGGTTTACCTAATTTGTTCTTTGTCATTTGTCATTGAGTATGGGGCAGAGGAATGGAGTTCAAAGGCTCATTTACGAGTATCAATGCCTAATGCCCAATGCCCAATGCCCCTCAAGAGTGCTGAGTGGGGCAGAAGGGAGAATAACTCCTAACTTTTAACTCCTAACTTTTAACTCATTACTCCTAACTCATTACTCAGCACTGTTTTGCCCAACCCCCATAATTACAATAATGACAACTGTTCATTAGGCGGCGTGAATCCCAAATGCTTATATGCTGCCTTAGTCGCCATCCTTCCACGATGAGTCCGAGTTAAATACCCAATTTGCATGAGGTAAGGTTCGTACACCTCTTCAATTGTTTGAGTATCTTCACCTATGGCTGCTGCCATTGTTTCTAAACCTACGGGCCCGCCGTTAAATTGTTCAATTATCACACTTAACATTTGGCGGTCTGTCCAATCTAAACCGCAAGGATCTACTTGGAATAGTTGCAATGCTTCGGATGCAATGGTTTCATTAATTTCCCCAGATATTTTTACTTCCGCATAATCACGCACACGCTTTAGTAACCTATTAGCAATACGTGGTGTTCCGCGGGAACGACGGGCAATTTCTGTGGCTCCATCTTCTGTGATCGGGGTTTTGAGTAATTGAGCGGTTCGCAGTACAATTTGAGTCAGCTCGTCAACTTCGTAAAATCGGAGTTTTTGAATTAAACCAAAGCGATCGCGAAGTGGTGAAGTTAAAGCACCGACACGGGTTGTAGCCCCTACTAGGGTAAACTTTGATAGCGGCAAACTTCTGATCCGAGCGCTGGAACCCTTACCAATAGTAATATCTAAGCGATAATCTTCCATTGCTGGATAGAGAATTTCCTCCGTCATCCGCGAGAGGCGATGAATCTCATCAACAAATAAGATATCCCCTGGCTTCATGTTCACCAGTAGCCCGACAATATCCCGTGGACGTTCTAGCGCTGGCGCACTAGTAATTTTGTAATTTACCCCCATTTCCGATGCTAAAATCATTGCCATTGTGGTTTTGCCCAATCCTGGCGGCCCATACAGCAGCAAGTGATCCAGTACCTCACCACGAGACTTGGCTGCTTTGATGGCAATATCTAACACATCCTTTAAATCTTTTTGCCCAATGTAATCAGCAAATCGGTGTGGTCGAATACCTTCTTCTTGCTGTTCTTGCTCATCAATAGCAGCTTCAGGCTTCAAAATATTTTCTGTGGATGGTGCTTTCGCCGACTCTCGACGCTGTTTTGGTTCTCCGTTGGGTTCTGGAGGCTGTTTTTTCGATGAGATTATCGCCATAATTCAGCTATCTACTTTATAAGGGACTAGGGAGTGGGGGAGGCAGGGAGGCAGAGGGGCATGGGAGCAGGGGAGGCAGGGTGACAAAAGTTAGACCCTTGTCCCCAATTCTCTTTGTCCCCTTGTCCTCTGCCTCCCTGCCCCATACCCAATACCCATGAAAATTTTCGGTTGAGAATACCCGCGCCAATTTAAAATTTAAATTCCGGTCATTTACCCAGAAGTACAAAAGTTATTATGTTATCTAAAAGAATCTTACCGTGCTTAGATGTGAAGGCGGGACGGGTTGTAAAAGGAGTTAACTTTGTTAATCTCCAAGATGCAGGCGATCCGGTAGAGCTGGCAAAGGTTTACAACGAAGCCGGTGCTGATGAATTAGTATTTCTGGATATTACAGCTACTCATGAAGACCGAGCTACAATTTTAGATGTGGTCTACCGCACTGCTGAACAGGTCTTTATTCCATTGACTGTAGGTGGTGGCATTCAATCCTTAGAAAATGTTAAAGCTTTGTTACGAGCGGGCGCAGATAAAGTTAGTATTAATTCTGCGGCGGTGCGTGATCCAGACTTGATTAATCGGGCCAGCGATCGCTTTGGTAATCAGTGCATAGTTGTTGCTATTGATGCCAGACGCAGAAATAACCCGGAAAATCCAGGTTGGGATGTGTATGTGCGGGGTGGCAGAGAAAATACAGGCTTAGATGCCCTATTGTGGGCGCAGGAAGTTGAAAAACGGGGGGCCGGAGAACTGCTAGTCACAAGTATGGATGCGGATGGAACCCAAGCCGGGTATGACATTGAGATCACACGAGCAATTGCCGATGCTGTAGAAATTCCAGTTATTGCTTCTGGTGGTGCAGGTAATTGTGAACATATCTACACTGCCCTAACCCAAGGCAAAGCTGAAGCCGCATTACTTGCATCACTGTTACATTACGGACAATTAAGCGTAGCAGAAATTAAAAGTTACTTGCGCGATCGCAACGTGCCAGTCAGAACATTATCTTGATCCATCATTCCCCATTTAATGACATCCATCTAAGGTTAGACACACTTCCTGAAAAGGGTGTTAATATTATTTTACAAGTATTAACAAATATTAAGAAATATGTTGCTTCCTATTTTGCTTTTTGATGTAGCCCTGGTAGCGTGGTCGCTGCACTTAATGGAAAAAGCCTACGAGAGTAAAGAATTTTCTCTAATGTTGGCTGGTACATTGGTTGCTCTGGCTGCTGCTGCCATGTTAGTAGTTTACTTTTTGATGGGGCATTGTATGACCTATTTGTTGCAAGTATCCTAGAGAGTGCTGAGTGCTAGAAGAGATATTTAAAATTTAGTTTCCAGAAAGCTTGACAAAGTAATAATAACTCAGTAACTATATATACCTGATTTTAAGAAGATGTTTTCAAAGTACCAAAAAGTATAATTTTTGCCTTCTCGACTACGGTAAGTACAACGAAAAACTAAGGTTCTCGCTATATACTTAAATGCTTGGCTGTGCTAATTATGAGAGCAAAAGACCCTTTTAAAACATTCTCTAAGGGGTCATAGCGCAGTTGGTAGCACACCTGTACATTCACAAATTAGATGTCGCAATCGATTTCGGCGTTTGAGTAAGGATTATGAGTTGTACACAGAGTTAAGTGAAGCAATGATTTATGGCTCATTGATTCGTCTGATGGTAAAGCGAATGACACCTTAAGCTTTTCTTGACGAATCAAATATAAGCATAAATATGGCTAACCAAAGCTTATTGATGCATCACTTTTTGAGTTTTACTTTGTGGAGTAATTCATCTTTAATCCGGTTAAGAATTGAAGTCTCATCCAAGTTTGCCAATATCCGATTAATTACTGCTTTCGGCCCATCAGGCCCCCAAGTTGCGCCATTTGCTAAATAAACTTTGGTAACTTGTCCAATACCGTAAGAAGAAACACCAGCTACTCCTCCTTGGGTAATTGCTACCGATATATAAGGGCCTAGCGCAATGCCACCCGTAGCTGTTGCAGAGATCCCAAGTAAAGTTTTTAATCCACTCAAGCCTAAATTTGCTAACAATTCACTAGCACCGATGCCGCCCATACTCAGGGCAATTTTTTGTAGCAATTGTACAGCCCCAGCTTCGGTCATCGAGAAGCCATAGAGTTTAGATAAACCCAAAATTAGAGCAATATCAATTACCACACTACTCAGAATATCTACCACAGTTACAGGATTGAGTGCGATCGCTAATGCTTTAGTCATCACAGCCTTCCAAATCAACTGATTGGCATTCTGTTCCCGAATCATTAGTTTTCGTTCTATCAACTGCTCATTTACAATATCGGCATAAAGCATAGTATTGAGGGCAACCAAGGCTTTACCCTCACGATGCAAAATTTCCAATATTTTCAGCTTCAGTTCCTCGACTTGGGCATTCCCTGTACGTAACTGTATGCCCCTCGTACCATCAGGGCGACGAATCGCTGTCTTCACCAATGGCGATGCCGCAGCCATGACAATTTCTAGAGGTGTAAGTAATTCCCGCACCCTTTCATCCCGGATTTTGTGATAAATTGCCATCCGGTCTGCTTCTGGATACTGGTCTACTTTGTTAAATACCAGAATGATCGGTTTACCTGCTTCCCGCAACTGAGAAAGGGCGGCGTATTCCAGCTTTGTCATGTCGCCAGAGATCACAAACAAAATCAAATCTGCTTGTTTGGCAATCTGTTCAGCTAAGGCGGCGCGGGTTGCACCATCTACTTCATCTAACCCCGGAGTATCAATTAATTCCACTTGAGATTGACCTACACCAGGGAGAGTGACACGCAAAGCACGTTCAGTTTCCCCAATCATCTCCTCGCTAATACTCCAATTAACTGTTTGGGCAGTACGGGTGACACCGTGCAGCGGCCCAGTTTCAAATACCGTTTGCCCAACCAAAGAATTGAGTAGAGAAGACTTCCCACGTCCCACCATGCCAAAAGTCGCAATCTGCACTACCATGCGGTCTAACTTTCCCAGCATGGTTTCCAACTCAGCAATTTCCGTCTCTAACCCGGTTTTTTCTTGGGGAGTAAGGTCGAGATTGGCTACCAAGTTTCGCAACGCTGTTTGTGCTTGTTTATAGTTCAGTTCCGTCTGAATGTCTTCAAAACTGAAAATAGCACTATCCAATTCTTCCTCCCAGCTGAGAGAATTTGCGTCAGGGTTAGCAGAATCGCTTTGATGAGGTTCAGGCACGGGCAATGTCGAAGTCATGTCAATTTTAGATTTGAAATTTGGGATTTTTAAATTAGCCCTGTCTCTTATCCTAGTTATTTTTAACAGAGGTTTGTGCAGATTAGGGAGGAGGGGGGCAGGGGAGCAGGGAGCGGGGGAGAATAATAAATAACTAATGACCAATGACCAATACTTCGGCTTCGCTCAGTACAAGTGACTAATGGCTAACAAAAAGTCATAAACTGAAAAATGCATCTAAATATAACGCGTTAGGATCTTGACTAAATTACCTGTGCGGAAAATCGTTATTGCCGGCAACTGGAAAATGTTCAAAACCCAGGCAGAAACCCAGGAGTTTTTACAAGGATTTCTGCCCCACTTAGAAGAAACCCCCCAAGGGCGAGAAGTGATATTGTGTCCTCCTTTCACTGATTTAAGTGTTTTGTCCAAGACCTTGCACGGTAGCCTCATCCAACTGGGGGCACAAAATATCCATTGGGAAGAATATGGAGCCTATACGGGTGAGATTTCTGGCCCGATGCTGACAGAAAGCGGTGTACGCTTTGTGATTGTCGGTCATAGCGAACGACGGCAATATTTTGGGGAAACGGACGCCACCGTTAATCTGCGCCTCCGAACTGCTCAAAGGTTTGGGTTGACTCCAATTCTCTGTGTTGGCGAAACCAAACAACAACGAGATGCGGGAGAAGCTGAATCACTGATTGCTCTCCAACTCGACAAAGGCTTGGTAGATATCGATCAGGATAATTTGGTGATTGCCTATGAACCGATTTGGGCCATTGGTACTGGTGACACTTGTGAAGCAGAAGAAGCTAATCGAATAATTGGCTTAATTCGTAGCAAGTTGACTAATCCAAATGTCTCAATTCAATATGGCGGTTCAGTCAAGCCGAATAATATTGATGAGATTATGGCTCAACCAGAAATTGATGGTGTCCTCGTAGGAGGAGCAAGTCTAGAACCTGAGAGTTTCGCTCGGATTGTGAATTTTAAATCAGTGTGATGTGCTTTTTTCTCGTTCCCATGCAGAGCATGGGAATGCCTAATGTAGATAAGAAGAATTCAGAACTCAGTAGTCAGAATTCAGAATTGAATTTTGTACGACTGGGTTATGAATATTGCTTAAAAAGATTGCTCTTTGTGGGCGAAAGAAAATTAAAATATTTTTCAAGAGTTGATACTCCACACCTGAAGGGATGGAGTATTCTGAATTCTGACTCCTGTTAGCGGTAGCGGGGCGTTTAGCCCATTCTGACTCCTGTTTTATGCCAAGGAACTTGATAATTCGAGGACGCTGTTTCAATTGGGGACAGCGGACTTATTTGATGGGCATTTTAAATGTAACGCCCGATAGCTTTAGTGATGGGGGTGAGTTTAACACTTCCTCTGCCGCTTTAATACAGGCGCAAGCACTGGTGGCTGCTGGTGCTGACATCATCGATGTGGGCGGTCAATCAACTCGACCAGGGGCAAAGCAAATAACTCTGGCGGAGGAACTTGACCGGGTACTATCGGTATTACAGGTGTTAAGACCAGAGATTTCAGTCCCGATTTCTGTAGATACAACCCGTGCTGCTGTCGCCAAGGCATCTGTAGAAGCTGGAGCAGATATTATTAATGATATTTCTGGCGGCACTTTTGACTCAGAAATGTTGCCAACAGTCGCAGAATTAGGTGTGCCGATGATTTTAATGCACATCCGGGGAACACCACAGACAATGCAACAACAGACCGATTATCAAGATTTGCTCGGTGAGATTTATAGTTTTTTGGCTCGGCAAATTGAGGCTGCAACTACTGCGGGTATTGACCTGGATAACATTATTGTCGATCCTGGTATTGGTTTTGCTAAAAACTATGAGCAAAATTTAGAAATTTTTCGCAGCTTGCGATCGCTTGCACCACTCAACTGTCCTATCTTGGTAGGAGCGTCTCGTAAAAGTTTCATTGGTCGCATTTTAAATCAACCAGATCCCAAAGCACGAGTTTGGGGAACGGCAGCAGCTTGTTGTGCTGCTATTTTTAATGGTGCTGATATCCTCCGAGTTCACGATGTTCAAGAAATGCGCGATGTTTCATTAGTCGCCGATGCCTTATTGAGACGGGCTACACAGCATAACTCTTAAATGTTACCGTTCTTCAATTTTTTTGCCATTACCTTCTTGAGTTACCGACTCGGCTATCAACTCCTGAAACATTTCAGTTGAGTTAGCTGGGTCTACAAAGACAATTTTGGCATTACTGCTCTCACCAAGTTTTTGGCTAGCGTCTACGTAATCTTGAGCTACAAGATACCGCAAAATATCCCTACTGTCGGGATTGGAACGTAGAGCTTGAGAAATGATTTGCACTGAAGCCATAGTTCCTTCTGCTTTCTTAATTGCAGCTTCCTTTTCTCCTTCTGCTTCGGTAATCAGTGCCCGTTTTTTGATGACAGCGGCTTGTTCTTCTTCCCTAGACTTTCGGACACTCTCAGGTAGAGTGATTCTCTGAATATCTAACCGGAGAATATCAACTCCCCAATCTGCCGTTATACTATTCAACTGGTCTAAGATAGCTGAGTCCATCTCCGCTCTAGAAACGTTTGTCTGCTCTAAGGTGTTTTGAGCAATGATTTCTCGCAGGGTGGTTGTGGTGATCTGTGTCAATGCCCCTTGCAGATCCTCAATCGCGTAAAAGCTTCTCTCAATATCTCGAATCCGCCAGTATACAATAGCGTCCACTTCTACGTAAATATTATCTTGGGTGATTACATTCTGAGGTTTGATGTCTAAAAACTGCTCTCGTGTAGTATCTTCCATCACAATCTGATCGACCAAGGGAACAATAAAGTTCAGCCCCGGCTTAAGTTTTCGATGATACCGCCCTAAGCGTTCGACTAAGGCTTCATTTCCTTGATTAATCAGTTTTGCAGAACCTAATGCATAACCTATAAGGGCTAAAACTATAGCAATAATTGGCTCCATGTATGCTCCTATTCAGCTTTGGGGAGAATTTAGTGTCAAAGATATGCTACTAGCTTGTCATATCTTTGAGTTTAATGTTTTGAGTTTGTAATTTTATCAACACCAGCAGCGATGTCGAGTCGCTGCAAGTTTTGTACATATTCTCTAAGTGAGACTATTTTGCAGAATGCGTAGAAGCTCTGCTTCTTGTCGTCAGACATCGCTATTAAAGCACCTTGATAAAACGCTGGCAAGGACTACTTGATGTAATCAACTTTACTTGTACTGGCATTTTCAGACAGCCTGGATTTGTTTTAAGTATATTTACGCAAATAAAATTCAATGAAGGTAAAAATTTGGCAAGAATTAAAAACCCCACTATAATCGGATAAAAATTGGCTTGGGCCATTAAAAACATCAAAATATTATGTATGGGCAGGTTGTTAATCAAACTTATAGGTTTAATTCTACTTTTCACCGGATTATACTTTTTTGGTCAAAACATCATATTTGTTAGCGGTTACTATTCATATTTTTACCGTAGCTTACCTGCTACAGCTTCAGTTTTAGCAACGATGATAGGTATCTTTGCATTAGTCTTTTTCCAAAGAGAAACTGGTAACTTGGGATGGATTTTTCTAGGCATTGGCATAGTACTAGTTTTCTTAAGCGGTGGAGTTATTTTAAAGCCTACTAGCTTATGGAATTTCATAATTGCTTTTACAGCATTAGCAACTGGATATAAATTACTAAATGAGGGCAGAGTCAACTTTTAAAATCTGTTTTTATCATATATCTTAGTAACTAAGATTACATTATTACCCTATTCAGAGTACAGTCAGAAAAATTTAGCATTATAATTTCCCCATCCTCTCTATTGGTTCTGAGAGTGCATTAGGACACTTAGATTAACTTTTAGTTAAGTACCGATTTTACGAGATAGAAGTACACATAACCCGCCTCAACCGGACGAATAGCCTCTTAATCATGACTTTAGCTCAGAGGGGTTTTACTAAGGTTGAGGGTAATATTAGAATGGAAACTATTGATGATGAGGAAAAGGGAAGAATGACCCAGGTGGTTCTAGGAGAGAACGAAGGAATAGACTCAGCTTTGCGTCGGTTTAAACGCCAGGTTTCCAAAGCTGGAATATTAGCTGATGTGAAATATCATCGGCACTTTGAAACACCAATAGAAAAACGCAAACGTAAGGCAGTAGCAGCTAGACGCACAAGACGTTTTAAATAAATCTATTTGGTGTGATATCGGCGTTGCTTGAGGTTATGACCGAAAACAGGCAATAGCGCTTGCACCCTTATTCATACAAACATTAAGCAAAGTCTGCCGCACCGTTAATTAGGGTGTAAATGAGTTACTTTTCCTATACTTAGAGCGCGTTAGAGACTTTATCTTGGTTAGATGGAACAAGCTGCCCATCAACCAAAATAAGCGCCTTTAAACATCGGTTAGCTTTCTTTAATCAGCTGATAGGACAGTATTCATCCAGCCCTAAGACTCAGAATTATTAATGGTGCGGCTATTACAAACATTCATCGCCTTTTCTACTCCCTGCTTGAGACTTAGTTCAATACACTCAACTACGAACTGAAGTACAAGAGACATTTGCTGATTTTCGGCAACGGAAAATCGCCCCAGCACATGAGAAATAGTACCAGAATCATCCTTATTAGCTACATCTTTGGGTTTACCAATACCGATTCGCAAACGGGGAAAGTTTTGGGTATTAAGATGTGCGATCGCACTTTTCATCCCGTTATGTCCGCCAGCTGAACCAGATAAGCGCAAACGAGTTTTTCCCAAAGGCAAATCCATATCGTCATAAATTACCAACACTGACTCAGGCGGCAATTTATACCAACTTGTCACCGCTTGTATTGCTTGTCCTGAGCGATTCATATAAGTTAACGGTTTCAACAAGCGAATCTTACCTCCATTTGGGGCCATACCCTCGCCATACTCACCCTGAAACTTGCGGTTTTCTGTTAAGGAAATGCGCCAAGAACGAGAGAGAGTTTCTAAAGCAGCAAAACCGATATTATGGCGTGTTTGGTCGTACTTAGCTTCTGGATTCCCTAATCCGACGATTAGTTGGGGAATTACCAAAGCTGGTTGCGTAACAGCTTCTGTCATTTTGCCTACAGTCAATTGATATGCAGCACTCTTCTAGTAGTCTGTCCCAAAAGTTTTGAGAGGTTAGTGGTGTTCAGATCCCCGACTTCTTAGAGAAGTCGGGGATCTAGCAGCCCCTCAAAATCAATGGGACAGACCACTAGTACAATGTCTAAGCTAGTAATGAAGGGTTTGTAGTAAGTAAGACTTTAGTGCTTAGAAAATAAGGACTAAAGTCCTTACTAAGAACTTGACAGACTACTAGCTAGGTTGGGAAGAACTAGCGGTATCCTGCTCAGATTTCGCAGGGTGGATTTGCTTGGGTTCCAATTCAGCAGTAGTCTTGACAACTTCTTCTAACTGTTCTGCTTCTTTTTGAAACTCGTTTTGAAACTCCTTAGAAGCTTCTTGGAAACTACGAATTGTTTTGCCCACACTCCGACCGATCTCTGGTAGCTTTTTTGGGCCAAAGATTAACAGCGCTACTACCATAATTACAGCCATTTCTGGCAGACCGATACCAAATATATTCATTTTTTGTCTCCTGTAAACTCTAAAACCACTACAGAAACTCACATATATAGTTAGTCTAGTCGGAAATCGCAACTCACAAAAAAACCCGGAAGAACCGGGTGAAACTTAACTTGTTATCCAAACTCGCTCGCTTTGTATGCGTTAGCGTCCTAAACTGCGCCAATCGACAAATACATCCTGAACCAACAGTGATTTATTGTAAAGTTGCAGAATAATCAGCAGAAACACGAAAAATAGTGCCATAAAAACAGCCATCACAGGGGTAGTACCCCAACCTGGAGCCACTTTACCATACTCAGAGTTAAGTGGTTTCAGGATATCTCCCAACCTAGTCCTTTGTGCCATAGTTCACCTAAGATTACTTGCCAAAGCTTTTTTTAATCTTCTGTAATATTCTATAAGAATAGCACTCATCATCTATCTCTCAATTATGGAACCCGCAATAGTTCTTAGCATTTCTATGGCTGCCGTGGTGGTTGCCATCACTGGAATTTCGATTTATACCTCCTTTGGCCCTCCTAGCAAGGAATTGAACGATCCATTCGATGACCACGAAGATTAAAAGAGTCATATCACGTCCGCAGCGTAAATTTTTGGTGCGATGTCTATGACGGGCTACGCCTACGTAGACAAGCATTGCTGTTGCTTGTCGGGGTTTTCTCCATAAGCGACTGGCGTGTGGGGTAAAATGACTGTGGCAATCATAATTAATTACCCAGACATGATATTTGAAGTGCGTTACGGCTCAAGCCGTAACGCACACTACTTTGGATGTTTTTTAATTGGAAATCTCTAATGGCTTGCCACTACCTCTCCTTCTAGGCGAACGAGTCGGTCTGCCAAAAGTTTCTCAAGGTCTTCTAGTGCCTTGGTGAAACCTTTAATACCTTCGTCTAGTTTGTCAGTTGCCATGCGGTCAGCGGCGTGCATTTTGTCATAGTTCGCTTTGTCAATGGATATCTTTTCAATTTCCAAATTTGCTGCCTTGGCGGGGTCAAGTTTACGTGGCAGTTCTGCAACAGTTGACTGTAATTCAGCCAAAAGCGACGGTGAAATGGTCAGCAAGTCACTACCTGCAAGTTCAGTAATTTCACCAAGGTTACGGAAACTAGCTCCCATAACTTCGGTTTTATAGCCAAATTTCTTGTAGTAGTTGTAGATTTTGGTGACAGACAAAACACCTGGATCTTCGGCTGCTGGGTAGCTATCGCGTCCGGTATCTTTTTTGTACCAGTCGAGAATCCGGCCAACGAAGGGAGAAATTAGGGTAACGCCAGCTTCAGCACAAGCGATCGCTTGGTGAAGACCAAATAACAAGGTAAGGTTACAGTGAATACCTTCTTTTTCGAGAATTTCCGCAGCGCGAATGCCTTCCCAAGTGCTGGCAATTTTAATTAAAACGCGATCGCGGCCAATTCCGGCAGCTTTATACTGGGCAATTAAGTCCCGTGCTTTAGTCAGAGTGGCTTCCGTATCGTAGGACAAGCGAGCATCCACTTCCGTAGACACGCGACCGGGAATGATTTGCAAAATCTTTAATCCAAAAGCAACTGCCAAACGGTCAAACGCTAGAGAAACTATCTGTGCTTGGGTGGCTCCGGCTCCAGCATCTTTTTTTGCTTGGAGTAAAGTTTGATCGACAATTCCCTGATATTCTGGCATTTGCGCCGCAGCAGTAATCAGAGAAGGATTGGTGGTGGCATCTTGGGGTTTAAACTTTTCAATTGCCTGGATATCCCCTGTATCTGCGACCACAACAGTCACTTCTCGCAATTGTTCCAGTAAATTCTTAGACATAAAATACTCCGTGATGATTGTTTAGGATTTACTTATTCCCCAGTTCTTTACACTCTTTACTCTTCCTTCAATTCTGATTCTGGCAATTTTTCTTAATGATTGCCCAATTTTGCTTACTATTCAGAGCCACAGCCTTATTCTAAGTGCCTTATGCCGAAATTGGCTGTCCAATGGAATGCACTTTGATTAAACTAGTTGTTCCTGATTTACCAATTGGAACACCAGAGGTAATAACTACTTTATCGCCCTTGTTTGCTAGACCCATGTCTACAACTGTGTTCACTACATTGGTAAACATCTCTTCGGCATTGTGGACTGGTGGAATCAGCAAAGCTTCCACACCCCAAGAAAGTGCTAGCTGGCGATAAGCGGTGATGTCGGAGGTGAGGGCAATAATGGGAGAAGTCGGACGATATTTAGACACCATTCTCGCTGTACTTCCTGATGAAGTGTTACAGAGAATTGCCCGTGAGCCAGTTTCATAAGCGATGCGACAGACGGATTCTGCCACAGATTCGGTAACGCTAAGACTGCCTGCTTCATGACACCAAGCGTGTTTGCTACCCTCATCGAGAGCCTGTTCTGTCCGCACAGCAATGTTGTGCATCATCTGGACGGCGGCGACGGGATATTGTCCGACAGCTGTTTCACCAGAAAGCATTACCGCGTCTGTTCCATCCAAGATCGAGTTAGCAACATCGGTGGCTTCGGCGCGGGTGGGATCGGGGGCGCTAATCATCGACTCTAGCATTTGGGTGGCTGTAATCACCGGCTTACCAGCACGATTGCAACGACGAATAATATCTTTTTGAATTAAGGGTACTTCGTGAATTGGCACTTCCACCCCTAAATCGCCACGGGCAATCATAATCGCGTCGGCAACCTTCAGAATGGAGTCAAAGTTTTCTACGGCCTCTGCTCTTTCGATTTTGGCAATTAAGCGAATCGAAGCGCCAGCTGCTTCAATCATCCGCTTGGCGGGTTCTAAATCTTGTGGCGATCGCACAAAAGACACCGCTACCCAGTCTACACCTAACTGAATCCCAAAACGCAGATCCAGCAAGTCTTTCTCGGTGATCGAACTTACAGGTAAAGGAGTTTGGGGTAGGTTTACTCCCTTGTGCGTAGAAATTAACCCGCCATTTTTCACTTGGGCCCGAATGCGATCGGCATCGCGATCGGTAACTATCAATTTGACGCGACCATCATTAATTAAAATCGGTTCGCCTGGTCGCACCATTGCAAACAAAGTCGGCAACGGTAAGGGTAGTTCGTCAATACTCTCGCCCTTTTCTTGCAAAACAAAGGTAACTTCAGTACCAGCTTCTAAATTTAAGCCTTCCGGTGGTAAAGTTCCCAAGCGAATTTTGGGCCCACATAAGTCTTGCATAATGGCGATCGGCTTTTGCAACTCAGTACTAATCTGCCTGAGATAGTGAGCCGTTTGGGCGTGGAATTCATAAGCTCCGTGGGAAAAATTCAGCCGTGCCACATTCATTCCAGCTTTTACCAAGGCTTGCAGCTTTTCAGGTGCAGATGTAGCCGGGCCAACAGTACAAATGATTTTGGTTCGACGCATAGGGATTGGGGGTTGAGGAGTAACCTGTGAATTCGTAATTCGTAATTCGTAATTCGTAATTCAGAGACTTGAGATTTTATTTAGGTTTTCGGGTTTAAATCTTTAGCCTTCTTTCAAAGAATTAGTATTACGAGCCAAAAATCACATGTGCTTCATATCACTGGTTTGCTAAATAAAAATACTAGATTGCGTTTTGTTTTCGGCATCTTTCCCATTTGACCCAAATCCCAAAAGTCAAAGGTTAATCACCAATGACAATTAAACAATTCGTAGTTCGTAATTATATTTTGTAACGGGGATTTCAACCCCGACTAATAACATACAAGCTGTTTATTATTCGTGAGTTTCAACCCCTATTAAATTACGAATTACGAATTATCAAGCAGCTGTCGGTGCGAGTTTTTCCTTCTGTGACATCGACAACATTAGGTCAATCACACGATTTGAGTAGCCCCACTCGTTGTCATACCAGGCAATTACCTTGAAGAAGTTGGAATTCAACTCAATCCCAGCACCTGCGTCGAAAATACTGGAATGAGTATCTCCTTGAAAATCTGTGGAAACTACTTCTTCATCTGTGTAGCCCAATATACCCGCTAGTGAACCTGCGGCAGCCTCCTTCATAGCAGCACGGATTTCCTGATAACTGGTGGCTTTGGCAGTTTTGAAAGTTAAATCAACTACAGAGACATCGGGAGTCGGAACTCGTAATGCCATCCCAGTTAACCTGCCCTTCAATTCTGGTAAAACCAGTGCTACGGCTTTCGCTGCGCCTGTGGAGGAGGGAATAATATTTTGGGATGCACCTCGACCACCCCGCCAGTCTTTTTTGCTGGGGCCGTCTACAGTTGGCTGAGTCGCAGTCATGGCGTGGACTGTGGTCATCAACCCTTCAGTCAACCCAAAGTTGTCATTAATGACCTTAGCGATCGGAGCTAGACAGTTTGTAGTGCAGCTAGCATTGGAGACAATGATATCCTTGCTAGGGTCAAATAGGTGATGATTGACACCCATTAACAGGGTAGTAACTCTATCTGGATCTTTAGTGGGAGCGGAAATTACCACTCGCTTTGCACCTGCCTTCAGGTGGTTTGCAGCTCCTTCGTAGTCAGTGAAGAGTCCGGTCGCTTCCACGACATAATCTGCACCTAGTTTTCCCCAAGGTAACTCTGCTGGATTCCTCACTGACACACAAGGAATGAAATGTCCGTCAATGAGAATACCGTCTTCCTTGGCTTCAACCTTCTGCTTTAATTTGCCGTGGGTTGAATCGTACTTTAATAGGTAAGCAAGATTATCTGGTGGTACTAGGTCGTTAATGCCCACAAACTCAATGTTGGGGTTATCGATGCCAGCACGAAGCACAAGTCGCCCGATTCGACCGAAGCCATTGATACCAACTTTCAATTTAGTCAAGATTAAACCTCCCGTTGTGGAAGTTGAACAAAAGGAGCAAGTTAAAAGTCAAAATAGATTGCCTTTTACTCTTTACTCTTTGATCCTGACAGTCTCAGTCGGCTAAGGCATATTTACTTGGCATCTTTTAAGGATTGGGGCATTGGGCATGGGGAAAGGGGTAAGGGGAAAAGGGGAAAGATTAAATTTATTCCTTTTCCCTTTAACCTTTAACCTTTTCCCCTGCTCCTGCTGCCCCCCTGCCCCTCTGCCCCTCTGCTCCCCGCTCCTCAATTCAAGTGGGTTGGACAAATCGCTTAATTTCACCACAGGCAATATAAGACTTGCCATCTGGTGCGGTTTTGACTTCATCAACGACGTAAAGCATTCCTTCCTCGCGCACCGATCGCGGAAAACGCATGTTCCAATCCGGTTCATATCCGTCGGAAACCACCCTAGCACGTAGTTTGCTGCCATCTTTGACACATTGAACTAAAATGCTGTCTCCTACACTGTCAGTTGTGGGCAGATCGGCAGCACTGGCAGGGCTTTTGGAAGCTTTACCTGTGTTAGCTGGATACGATTGTCTAGGGGCAACAAAGATATCTGTTTCACCAGGTTGAGCAAAACGGGTAATCTTACCACGTACCCGATAGAAAGTAGCATCGCTTGAAAGTTCCAATCCTTCAACAACATAACGTGCCCCCTCGGCACGAATGGCACGAGGAAACTGGATGTTCTTGGTTGAATCATAGCCTTCGGACATGACCTTGACCCGCAGTTTACCCCCTTCACGAACGCAGTGCAATTCAACACCTGAACCGACTTCATTCACAATCGGCATGGCGTACACTTCATCGCCAGTAGTGACACCGCGACCTACCAAATCGCTGCGATTGCGCGTCATCGTTTGGTAAGTCTGATCTCGCATCTCTTTCCGTCCGGCATTGCCTAAAGCTTTTTGAGCGATTCGACTGGCGAAATATTCAAGCTGATCGATTTCTTCAGCAATTTCAAAATTCTCGTTCAAGCCTTTATCCCGCAAATCTTTCACAAGCGATCGCAGGGTTTGTTCAGCTTCCTGATGCTTGCCATGTTCAGCGAGATGAAGTCCAGTCTCTTTGGCCTTAGCGATGGTAAGGCGACTCAGTTCCAGAATTATATGACTCGTAGCAGCAAAAGCTGCTTCCTCAATGGTGCCAACTTTGGCGACGACATCGACTGTACCTGACACGCTTTGAATGCGGTCATCTTGCACAACATCGGCGCTGTAATGCAATTTCATCACAGGTAAATCGCCAACTTGAGCACTTGATATCCCCAGACTCAAACCGAGAAGTTTATCTTCGCCCTCGTAAAGCTCTCCCAAGGTGATGACAGTTTGACCTGCATCATTCTGACTAACTTTAGCCAGACTTAAGGTATCAACCAGGCTGACACCATTAGCCAATTCAAGTGTCACCTTGAGGTTCTGTCCCACTACTGCTCTGAGACTGTCTAGCTCAATACTAAACACTTCAGTTGCTTCGTCGATGCTCTGAATGAAGTAGAAGTTGCCCGTGGCTGCCCTTGCCATCCCAATCAACAGGTCTTCATTAAAACCCTGAGCAAAACCTAGCGTAGTTGTGATAATGCCTTCCTCAGCTTTTTGCCCTGCTGTCGCCGTCAGTATCTTGGGGTCTTGAATGCCCATATTGGCATGACCATCGGTAAGTAGGAGAACACGGTTGATTTTTTGCGGGTCGAGTCGCGTTTTCACGTGTTCGCAGCCTTTGAGCCATCCCCCCGATAAGTTGGTAATACCACCTGCTCTCACCTTGCGGATGGAATTTTTCAGTGTAGATTTGTTAGTCACAGCTTGGGGTGGCACAACACTATCTACTTCATCGTCGTAAACAACTACTGAGAGAATGTCATCAGGCTCAAGTTGATCTACCACAGACTCAGCGGCTTTGAGTGCGTGATGCAAGGGAGCGCCTGCCATAGAGCCGGAACGGTCAATTACAAGCGAAAGGTTAAGGTTACGTCGAGGAGATTTAGCTATATCAGTACGAAAACGTAGCAGAATATCAGTCTTTAATGAAGATCCTGCGGCGAGGATAGATTGGTCAAATTCGTAACTTGTCTTAATCATTTTTTATATCCCTCAGAATTGTCTTTTATCAGCTACAAGGCTTGTGAAACATAGACAGTAAGCGCTTTATTTAGTTTACCCAGAAATAAGTTTGTTCAGTATAAAAATGGTATTTAATGTAAGATTTTATAGTTTTAGTATCTTACCAGCGTAGACAGAGCCAGTCGTAGACATTCTCGACTCTCTGCTACTGAAAGGCGATCGCACTGGTCACAATTGCGGGAAACTGAAAGCAGATATATTAGGAGAGGAGAACCTAATGAGTTGGACTAAAGTTCTTGCAGTCGATGCACTTTCCCCAGGTGCGCGAGAAGTGGTGAAAGTTGGCAGCCGGAAAATTTTGCTTTTGAATCACGAAAGTCAGCTTTATGCTGTAGATAACACTTGTCCTCACTTAAAATTACCGTTGAAAAGTGGGAAAATAAATGAGAATGGCGCAATTGTTTGTTCCTTCCATCACAGTGCTTTTGACCTGCGGACTGGTGAGGTAAAAGATTGGTGTTCTTGGCCACCTGGTGTAGGTAAGGTACTCTCGTTAGTTTCACAACCAAAGGCCCTACCAGTGTTTCCGATTCGTGTTGAAGAAGGTAGTATCTGGGTTGATGTGCAAGAGGAATAGCACCCTCTCCCTGAATTTACTGAAATAGTTCTAAGTAAAAAAAGTAGGACTTACGCAAGTGTCACAGAAAATAAAAGTTTTTTGTTTGTAGTCAGGGCTTCAGCCCTTATCTTGAGGACTAAAGTCCTTACTACAAGCTTAAAATAACGTGAGTTCGATGAACCTCTCCCTCCCAGCCTCCCTCTCCGAAACGGAAAGGGAGGAGAAACGAAAAATTAAGCTTTTTGCTCCCCTCTCCGCGTCGGAGAGGGGCTGGGGGAGAGGTCAAATAAGACTTGTCGAACTCACGTTAAAATAATACGCCAGTTGCGTAAGTCCTGAAAAGAAAAACCCCAGCTAAACTCATTGGCTGGGGTTTCTAGCAAAATTTACCTATTTCAGAGATATAGGAATCATTGAATGAGAAAATAGAACGTCTTCTCAAGCCGTTTCAACACTTTGCTGTGATGTAATGTTGGATTACGTGCTACCGTTGCCGCCTTCTATAGAAGCTGTGGAACTTTGAGATTGGCCTAAATTCACTTTGAATACCTTGCTCTGCTCTTGCTCCAGTTTGGGTAAAGTCAAAATTAAAATCCCATCTTTCAAGTCTGCCTTAACTTGTTGATTCTGAACTTTGGTTGGCAGAGGAATTACTCTAGCGAACTTGCCATACCGGAATTCCGAATGAACTTTATCCTTAGATTGGGAATGTTTTTCGTAACGATGTTCACCAGCAATCGAAACTGCATCTTGAGTAACTTGAACATCCAGGTCTTTAGCTTCCACGCCTGGAATCTCAACTCTTAATAGCAACTCTGAACCATTATCATGTAATTCAACCGCAGGAACCCACGCTGTTCTCGGTGATGAAGAAATCTCAGAGTTACCACGCTCGGCTACTGTAAGCTCAGAGAATAGTTGATCCATTTGACGACGCAGAATCTCCATTTCACGGAATGGTTCCCAACGAATCAGTGCCATATTTTAATCTCTCCTTAACTTTCTAATTCAATCTTGGGTAATCAAACAAAGTTTTAGAGGTATTTTTTAGAGAGGAGCTTTATTTGCTTTGTTTCTTCTCTCTAGTAAGTAATTTAATAAAAGAAGAATCTAAAAACAGTTGGGTAAACCGTACAGACATAGGTTGGATTTACCGTATCAAACAAAAAAATTATGAAAAGCTTGAGAATAATGAATGTCAAAGGAAGTAGGCGATCGTAAATTAAACTATATTATGTAATGTAAATTTAATTAAATTCGCTTGTAGCTAGAAGCTCTAGCCCGATGCTAAGGGTTAGATTGACAAAGACGCTGAACATAGCTTGCCGTATGAAGACTTGCTAACTCTTCTGGCGTCTCCCCAATGCGAAGGGCTACGGTGTGGACACAATTAAAAAAAAGCTCAATTATCTCCTTCCCATACAGAGCATGGCAATGGCTGATTAGCGGCTGCTGCCTCCAGTCAGACATTGAGTCAGAGACTCAATGAATGTATTCCAGTCGGAGACTGGGAACGAGTCAAGGCTCATTAAGCTAGGTTTTTAGGACTTGTGTGTACACCGTAGCTTTGGCTGTTTGGGATTCTTCGGATTTAATTAAATAATCAAGCGGAGATGATATAAACAGTTATCCTGCTTTATATGCAACTTTTCTATACACCCGGCGCTGAAGTATGGTTGTAAGCGACGATGATTTTATTTACAATCTGGTGGCAGAGTTTTGCTGTCTGATTTCATGTTCAGTTTTATTCAAGAAATTCTTCCTGATTTAAAATTAACTTAGTAACTGATATGGATGCTCAAAAAATAAAAATTTTATTAGTTGATGACAACTTAGAGAATTTACATTTTTTATCAGACATCCTTCAACACCAAGGTTATCAGGTAGAAAGTGTCATTTTTGGACAATTGGCAATCAATACGGCAATTGCTTCTCCCCCGGATTTGCTTTTGCTAAATGTTTTGATTATAGAGAGGGATGGGTATGAAGTATGTCAATATTTGAAAGCTAAGGATCAAACTCAAGAAATTCCGATAATTCTTTTCGGAATTTTCGATGATTTTTTTGAAAAAATAAACGTCTTCAATTTAGGCGATATTGACTATATTACTCAACCATTCCAAACCAAAGAAGTTTTATTACGCGTCCAAAATCAACTCACTCTTCAAAGACTGAAAAAACAGTTAAAAGAAAAAAATGCCCAACTGCAACAGGAGATTAAAGAGCGTCAACGGATTACAGTTGAGTTAAATATTCGCGACAGACAAATAAAAGATATTTTTAAAGAAATTCCCGTTAGTATTAGCAAAGCCTTTTGTAGAGAAGTTTATCGAAGCGAACGCCTTGTAGTTGAAGCCGCCCTCAAGAAGAGTGAAAGTCAGTATCGCCTCCTGGTGGAGACATCCCAGGACATGATTTGGTCGGTGGGCATTGATGGATTAATTACCTTTGTCAATCCAGCAGTCAAACAGATTTATGGCTACGAACCCCAAGAAATGATCGGGTGTGCCTTAATTGATTTCATCTCACCTACACAAGTTGCTCAAGATAAAGTAGCCTTTGAGCGTGTTCTTCAGGGAAAGTCTATTTTCCAGCATGAAACTACCTGTGTGGCTAAAGATGGTACTTTACTTTATTTAATGTTGAATGCGATCGCATTACGCAACGAAGAGGGTCAGGTTATAGGCATGACGGGCACTGCTAGTAATATTACGCAGCGCAGAGGTATAGAAAAGTTACTCCAAGAAAGCGCGATTAAGCTCCGTAACCATAATCTCGTGCTAACACAATTGGCACAAAATCAGACGCTTTATCAGGGTGATTTGAAAGCAGCCTTGAGTATAATCACAGAAACAGCTGTCAACAATATTGGCGTAGAACGAGCTAGTGTATGGCTGTATGACGAAACGGGCATGAAAATCCAGTGTTTTGATTTATTTGAGGGCAGTCGCAATCAACATAACGAAGGACTTTTCTTGTCAGCGACAGACTATCCAGTTTATTTTGCAGCTTTGCAGCAAAACCAATCAATCGCCGCAGATGATGCTCATACCGATCCCAGAATTAAAGAATTTTCTGCGTCTTATTCAAGATTAAATATTACCTCCATACTCGATACACCCGTTAGGCTGGAGGGAAAGACCGTAGGAGTTTTATGTCTAGAGGCAGTGGAAGTTACTCATCATTGGACGCTAGAGGACCAAAATTTCGCTCGCTCTCTGGGTAATTTAGTATCTTTGGTATTGGAGGCAAAAGAACGCCAACGCGCAGAAGCAGCACGACGGGCTTCTGAAGAAAAGTTAGCATCAGCTTTCCGGTCATCTCCCGATCCAATTGCCTTAATTACTGTTCCCAATAAACGCTACATCGAAGTCAACGACAGCTTTTGTCGGTTTTTTGGTTATTCTCGCTCTCAAGTGATTGATCGCACCGATGAAGAATTGCATATTTGGGTGAATCCAGAAGAATATCATTTTCTCATCAACATCCTGCAAGAAACCAAAGCCATCCGCAACTATGAAATTGATGTCTGCACAGCAACAGGAGAAATCAGGACAACACTGTTGAGTGCAGAAATGATCGAGATTGATGGGCAATGGTACGTACTGGGAACCGCAAAAGATATTACTGAACGCAAGCAGGCAGAAAATGAAAGCCGTTTGTTACTGTTGACAACCCAAGCTATCACTCGCGCCAGTGATGTCAACAGCGCCTTAGCAGTGGTCTTGCGCTTAATTTGCCACACCATTGGCTGGGATTTTGGTGAAGCCTGGCTACCTAATAAAGATGGGACTGTTTTAGAGCATAGTTTGGGTTGGTATGGAGAGGAGAGCAGCTTAGAAGAATTCTGCCAGCAAAGCCAAACGGTGAAATTTGCTCTGGGAGTGGGATTGCCAGGAAGAGTTTGGCAGAACCAAGAACCCGAATGGATAGAAGATGTTTCTAAAGTTACACAACCAGTTTTCTTGCGATCGCCACAAGCCGCAAAGGTAGGATTCAAAGCTGGTTTTGGTGTTCCCATACTGGCTGGGAACCAAGTATTAGCTGTTTTAGTGTTTTTTAAACGTAGCTCAGTATTGGTAGATCGGCGTTTGCTCTTGCTAGTCAGTGCTGTTGCTGCTCAATTGGGTGGGTTGATTGAGCGCAAAACCTTAGAACAAGAACTAGCACTCAGAGAAGCTCGTCTCAATGCCTTTTTTAGCAGTGCCCCCGTCGGTATGAATATTGTAGATAACCAGCTGCGATTTGTCCAAATTAACCAACTGCTAGCGGAGATTAATGGACTACCCCAGCAAGATCATATTGGCAAGACCATCCATGAAGTCTTACCCGACATCGCCCCTGTAGTAGAACCAATTTATCAACAAGTTCTAGTAACTGGTCAACCGATTCTCAATCAAGAATTAAGCAGCGCATCAATCAAGCAACCAGATATTATCCGCCACTTCTTAGCTTCTTATTTTCCGATTGTTAGTGAAGGCGATCGCCCCTCTGGTGTTGGCACAGTTTTAGTAGAAATTAGCGAACTACACGCAGCGCTACGCGAACGCAAACACGTCGAACAAGAACTACGTTTAGCCAACGAACGCCTACAATATCTGCTCACCTCTAGCCCTGTAGTCATTTATAGCAGCAAAACATCAGAGGATTTTAGCATTACTTTTATCAGTGAAAACGTTAAAGAAATGGTGGGCTATGAAGCGCGGGAATTTATCGATAACTCCAGTTTTTGGCTTTATCGCGTCCATCCACAAGATATTGAACTGATCTCGGAAAAATTTTCTCACCTGATTAAGCAGGAGTACATTTCTTACGAATACCGTTGGTTACACGCTGACGGAACTTATCACTGGTTCTACGAAAAGATGAGGTTAATTCGTGACGAAGCGAATTCCCCGATCGAATGGGTTGGTTATTGGGCAGATATTAACGATCGCAAATTGGCAGAACTAGCTTTGCAGTCAGGTCAGCAACGATATCAACTTTTAGCAGAAGCCTCACCAGCTTGTATATTTCATACTGATGTCGATGGCAATGTTTTATATTTTAATCAACGCTGGAGTGAAATTACTGGATGTAGTTTAGAAAATTCTCTGGGAACAGGTTGGGCAAATGCCGTACATCCAGACGACCGCGAACAGCTATTGTTGGCATGGAATCAAGCAACAGTCGCTAAATCAACCTATAAGTACGAACATCGTTTCTTACATGACGATGATAATACAGTCGTCTGGGTAATTTGTCATGCTTTGCCAGAATTTAGAGATGATGGAGAAATTAAAGGTTACATCGGTACAATTACAGATATTACCGAGAGAAAATTGGCAGAAGAAGCCTTACGTGAGAGTGCAGAGCGAGAAAGAGCGATCGCGCAAGTGATTCAAAGAATGCGCCAAACACTGGATTTAGAGACGATATTTGCGGCGACAACCGAAGAATTACGCCAAGTACTCAACTGCGATCGGGTTGTTGTCTATCGCTTCAATCCCAACTGGAATGGCGAATTTGTTTCTGAATCAGTGGGTAACGATTGGATTTCTCTCATAGAAGAACACAACAACGATCCTCATCTCACAGAAGGTGTTTTACAAGATGGACGTTGCCTAGCGAAAATTTTGGATAGTGCGGATAACCAGATGGAATATTCTGACCTGCAAGCAACCCCAGGTGCAAGTTTCCTCTGTGTCCCAGACATTTACAACGCTGAGTTTCATCCTGCTTATATCAATCTCTTAGAGCGATTTCAGGCTAAAGCCTACATTATTGTTCCGATTTTACATGGTAGTCAGCTTTGGGGATTGCTGGCGAGTTATCAAAATTCCGATCCCCGCCAATGGAAACCAGGAGAAATCAACATCGTAGTTCAAATTGGCAATCAGTTGGGTGTTGCTTTACAACAGGCACAATTGCTAGCGCAAACTCAAAGGCAGTCACAAGCATTGCAAGAAGCTGTAATCATTGCTGATGCTGCTAACCGCGCCAAAAGCGAATTCCTGGCCAACATGAGTCACGAACTGCGTACTCCACTCAACGCCATCCTCGGTTTTACTCAAGTCATGAGCCACGATCGTGATTTATCAACTGAACATCAGCAAAATCTAGCAATTATCAATCGTGCTGGCGAACATCTCCTGAATTTAATCAACGATATTTTAGAAATGTCTAAAATCGAAGCTGGGAGAATAACCTTAAATCTCAACAGTTTTGACTTAATTCGCCTCTTGGAAAACCTTAAAGAGATGTTGCGCTTCCGCGCCACCTCCAAAGGATTGGAATTGGTCTTTGAATATACATCTCACCTTCCCCAATACATCCAAGTTGACGAAAGTAAACTGCGTCAAGTCTTGCTTAACCTCCTGGGAAATGCCATCAAATTTACCGATACTGGCAGGGTGACGCTGCGGGTGGGGATGGGGGAGCAGGGGAGCAGGGGAGCAGAGGAGCAGGGGAGCAGGGGAGCAGGGGAGCAGGGGAGCAGGGGAGAAGTAGCAGTAAGTCTTTCCCCTCTGCCCCTCTGCCCCTTTGCACCTCTGCCTCTTCCTATGCCCAATTCCCAATTCCTAACCTTTGAGGTACAAGATACTGGCCGCGGTATTGCCCCACAAGAAATTGACTTGCTATTTGAAGCTTTTGGGCAAACTGAAACCGGAAGAAAATCGCAACAGGGAACAGGACTAGGTTTAGCAATTAGCCGCAAATATGTGCAACTAATGGGAGGAGATATTAGCGTCACCAGCACTGTTGGCGAGGGAAGTAAATTTACTTTTGATATTCAAATTGGTCTAGCCACAGTCAGCGAAATCCAGATCCAACAAATTAGACCCCAAGTTATTAGTTTAGTGCCTGATCAAAGTGAATACCGTATTTTAGTGGTTGATGACTCCACAGATAGCCGTTTAGTGTTAAAGAAAATTCTGACATCTATCGGTTTTGTAGTCCAGGAAGCAATAAATGGCATGGAAGCGATCGCACTTTGGCAGACATGGCAACCACATCTAATTTTAATGGATATGCGGATGCCAATTATGGACGGCTACGAAGCCACAAAAGTTATTAAAACTAGAGAAGAAACCTTAATCAAAAATACCGAATCCCAAATACCCAATTGGAAGACCATTATTATTGCCTTAACTGCTAATGCTTTTGAGGAACAACGGGAGGCAATAATCAAAGCGGGTTGCGATGATTATATTAACAAGCCTTTCCGTGAGGAAGAATTACTAGAAAAGTTGAGCGAATATTTGGGAGTTCAATATATTTATCAAGAAGAAAGCTATCAGTTAACAAATCTAAAGCAACAAAGACCAAAATCAATGTTGACACTCACAGATTTAGTAACTCTATTATCTGAAATGCCGCCTGAATGGGTGAAACAGGTGTACACTGCCGCAGCCCAATGTAGTGATGACCTGATTTTAGAATTGATTGAGCAAATACCCTCAGAAAATGCTGTACTGCAAAATTTTATCAAGAATTTAGCTCATGATTTTCAGTTTGAGAAAATCATGGAATTGACGAGTATTGCAGGAGTCTTATCCAGCTAATAAAAATTGATGGTTAAGCAAGTTCGTAGTAAGCACTTTAGTCCTTAATTTTCTCAGCACTAAAGTGCTTACTACAAACTTCAATTTTAGATTTTTATTTCAATTCAAAGTCCAAAATTCAAGATGATTTTACCGTAAACGTCCCGATCGCAATGTACTAATAATTAACCACAAACCCAATAAACTAGCGACTGCAAACAGGATGGTACTTAAAAAAGATAGCTGAGTTGTTTGCGCTCTGGTGGAAATAATTGCCGCACCCATAATCAGCGAACCCACTAAAATACTAAAAGATAGTCGGTTAGCGGCATCGTCCATAGTGCGCCGGACACCATCTAACCCCCGCAGCGATAGATTCCACTGTAGGGTTTCTGAGGTAACTCGGTCTAATAAGAGTTCGATTTGGCGAGGAGATTGGAGAGACAGACTTTTAATATCTAAAGCTGTCCGTAATAGCGATCGCACTGGATTATCGCCCAGTAATTGCCGACGAAACAAGTCTGTAATTAATGGTTTGACTTCATCAAAAAAGTTAAGCTCTGGGTTGAATGTCCGCGCTACCCCTTCTAAATTTGCTAGGGTTTTGGCATACAAACCCATATTACTAGGTAATCTAATTTTATTGTTGCGGGCAACTTGTAAAACTTCATAAATTATCTGACTGAAGTTTATTTGCGTGAGGCTGACGTTGTGATATTTTCGCAACATGCGATCGTAATCATTTTCTAACCGCGACAAAATCACTGGTTGAGCAGAATCTGATAGTTGCAAAGTTAACTGAGCGCACCTTTGAGCATCTAAATCAACGATCGCTAACAACATCTCTGTTAATATCTGCTGTGTCCGGGGATCAAGTCTTCCCACCATGCCACAATCTAAGAGGGCAACACGCCCATCTTTGAGATAAAACAAGTTTCCTGGATGGGGATCGGCGTGAAAAAAACCATCAATATATAGTTGCTGGAAAAATACCCGAAATAACAAAGTAGTTATTTCTTTACGCTTTTCGGCAGAGTCTTTAACGTTGGGGTCATTATCCAAATCCGCCGCCAGGAATGGTACTCCATCGAGCCATTCCATGACCAGCAATTTCTCTGTGGTCAACTCCCAGTTAATTTCCGCCACCACTATTTGTGTGGGATCATACCAGCGACTCTGGGATAAGTTGCGCCGCAGTTGGTCTGTAAAACCCGCTTCCCGTGTAAAATCCAACTCAGCTTCTAAGGCTTTAGTAAATTCTTCGGCGATGGATTTAATTTCGTAGGTTTGCCCAAAATCAGTCCGCGCCACTAAATCGGCAATACCTTGAATTAAAGCAATATCTTGACCAATAGTAATATCAATTCCCGGACGTTGCACTTTTAGAGCGACTTCTCGACCGTCTGCTAGTGTAGCGCGATGTGTCTGAGCAATCGATCCGGCTGCTACGGGGATCGGGTTAACAGTGCTGAAGGTTTCTGCTAATGGACGTTTTAATTCTTTGCGGAGGATTATTTCTATCTCTGACCAAGGAACTGGTGGTACTTCATCTTGTAGAGTTGACAATTCCTCAATATAGGAGGCGCTCAGTAAGTCGGGGCGGGTAGAGAGTAGCTGGCCAAGTTTGACGTAAACTGGCCCCAAGTCTACCAGAATATTTTTTAAAACCGCAGGTGTTGGCAGTTGGGGTTCATCAGCTTTGCCACCAGTAAGTAACCTTCGCATATAGTCCCAGCCATTGCGAAGGAAGACTTCCAGGATTTCTCGTTGACGGGGAACAGTTTGGGTGAGGAACATTTTTGTAAAAAACTGCAAAGAGGCAGAGGAGTTAAAGAGGTAGACAGCAGGGGATGACAATACAACGGAAATCGGCTCTAGTTTTGATGCTTGCTAAAGTTTTGCTAGCTGCGGCACAATCTTGAAATCTTTTTATGGATGATTGTACGGCTTCGTGGAGCTTCTGTTCGTTCAGCATCCGTTTGACATAACTAGAGCAAGAATCCCCACCGTGTAATAAGCGATGGGAACAAGAAAATCCTTTAGAAGGAGAAATATATTTTTGATAGGCAGTAATAGAATCGATTGCCATTGTCTTGGCCAGAGGTTCAAAGCTAATAATGTCCATAACTGTCAGATAAAATAACAGACTGTCAAGTTATAATGGGAAAATAGACTTTTTCGCCTCTGCCAAGGGTTCTAACTTTTATAGCAGGTCAGTAAATCGGGAATCACTTTGGAGAATTTTAAGGATCTGCTTGATTTCCTGGGTACGTTCTTTTTTGACAACGAGGGTGACATTGCGATCGCGCACAATCACCACATCCTCTAAACCAATAGTAACAACTACATCTTCTGGATTTGAGGCGTAAATAATCGCCCCTTGCGTATCTAAACCTACGTGAGTAGCGAGTTCCACGTTTGGAGTCTCTTCCGTTTTCAGTAAACGTTCGATCGCATTCCAATCTCCTAAATCATCCCAACCAAAATCAACTGGCAAAACGTATGCTAGAGTTGTCTTTTCCATTAACGCATAGTCTATACTCTTCTTAGGCAACTGGGGATAGATATCAGGGCCATGTTGTTCTAAAGGTTCGATAATTTCTGGAGCATGGGTATGTAGTTCCTTGAGAACAACCCCTGCCCGAAAAACGAACATTCCACTATTCCAGCTAAAACGTCCCGTAGATAAAAAAGTCTCTGCCGTTTCTCGGTCGGGCTTTTCAGTAAAGCGGTTCACGTGATAAGCTGGCAACTCATTAAAGCTACCTATTTTTTCACCTTGTTCAATGTAGCCGTAACCGGTTGATGGAAAAGTAGGCTTGATCCCCAGTGTAACGATCGCTGCTGTGCTTGTTGCCAGTTGCGTAGCTGCATTTAATGTGTGTGCAAACGCCTCTTGGTTAGCAATCCAGTGGTCAGCAGGGAAAAAGCCAATCACAGCGTCTTCACCATAGCGCCGTTTGATTTCTAAACTTGTCCAAGCAACGGCTGCGGCAGTGTCTCTTCCTTCCGACTCAATCAGTAAGTTTTCAACTGGTAAATCGGGTAGTTGTTGTCTTACGCCTTCAGCTATCTGACTAGAAGTGATAACCCACAGGGAATTCCACCCGCCACCGAGTTCAATCAATCGATCGGCGGTTGCTTGTAATAGACTTCTAGAGCTACCATCAAGACTTAAAAATTGCTTGGGTCGGTCTTTGCGGCTTAGGGGCCAAAAACGTTCACCTTTACCACCAGCTAGGATTACGGGGAACAATAAAGTATTCATGTTGTCATACACGCCTACCGAAGAACATTACAAGTTTACAGTGAGCTTTTCCACTGGCAATATTTGTAGCTTGGATTAACATACTTTTAGGGAGTGGTTGAGTGGGGAGATAATTGTGATAAAACAAGTCGAATGGTCGGAAAATCCGGTTACGTCTCAGCAAGTAGTAGAGTTTGAAAGTGACGTGCGATCGTCGCAACTTCAACGGATAGAAAATCAAGTAATACCAGCACCAGTAGCCGACTCAGAGGAGGAGGTCGAACTAAACCAGCCAGCGAATCCGAACCGTAGCGTCGTCGAATCTGTGGGTGCGTTTCCTAATCAGCTTTCTGAGAGACTGGGCTTAACCATGCCTCGATGGCTGTTATGGTTTATGACGGTTGTCATTGGCATCATCTTATCTGGGCTGCTGGTGTCAACATTAGCGCTGTGGACTCCTTTATGGAGCAATCTAGATCGAACAGATGAAGATTTAGGAACTACTGCTAAAGACGAAGTAAAAATCCCATTACCAGGGGAGTTATGGAGCAAACTCTCCCAGTACAAGCTCTCACGTCCGATGAATATTTTAATCATGGGGATTGAACCAGTCAGCGGTACCGTTGATGGCTCACCAGAAAGCTTTGCCGGGAAAAGCGACTCCATGCTACTGGTACGACTGAACCCTAGTGAAAAATCTGTAAGGGTGCTTTCCATTCCCAGAGATACAATGATCGCCATCCCCGAAAAGGGAGAAAAGGGATTAACTAAGGTATCTGATGCCAATGCCAAAGGCGGCCCAGTCTTAGCAGCAAGGGTAGTTAGCCGTACCTTAAACAACGCCCCAATCGATCGTTACATCCGTATTTCTACCAGCGGCTTACGGCAGTTAGTCGATCAGTTAGGCGGAGTAGAAGTCTTTGTTCCCCAATCAATGGAATATAAAGACTCCAGCAGTCGGCTGTCGATTAATTTAGTCAGTGGTTGGCAAACCCTCAACGGCGAACAAGCAGAACAGTTTGCCCGATTCCGCGAACCAGGTTTGGGAGATTTGCCGAGAGTACAGCGTCAGCAAGCACTAACAGCAGCCCTGCTGCAACGCTTAAATAGTCCTACGATCTTACCCAGGTTGCCTCAATTAACTCGCTTGATGCGAAAATACTTTGATACCAACCTGAAGATGGAAGAAATGATGGCGTTGGTAAATTTCGGACTCAACCTAGATCGGGATAATTTCCAAATGACCGTGTTGCCTGGTACTTTTAGCCGCTTTAGCAAAGACCCTGATAGCTATTGGCTAAATATGACTGGACAACAGAGCCTGTTGAATGATTATGTTGGGGTAAATGTACCTGGTCTAAAGCCAGATATGCGTCAGGTTCCTAACCTCAAAATTGCTATTCAAAATGCTTCTAATCAACCTCAGCTAACTGAAAAAGTTATTGCTTATCTTAAACAGAAAGGCTTTAATAATATTTACAAAGTGCCTGATTGGCCGGATACTCAACGTCAAACTCAGATTATTGTCCAAAAAGGCAATCGACGAGTTGGGGTTGATTTGCAAAAAGTCTTAGGCTTGGGTCAAATCGAGGTAGCAGCGATTGGTGATTTAGAATCCGATCTGACAATCCGCATTGGGAAAGATTGGAAATAGCTAAGAGTAATTAGTCATTAGTCATTAGTCATTGCTTAAATGACAAAGCGCAAAGTCTGATCGGAGGTTTCCTCCGATCAGAACTTTGTAAGAGAGGACTAATGACGAAGGACTACTGAAAAAGAATAAAGTTATGAAAAAGATTTTACTGCGTTTTTTGAGTTTGATTGTAATTTTGCTACTAGCCTTTGGGTGGATAATACTGAATCCTAAGCCGGCCTTTGCTCAAATAAACACAATCAATTACAACAATATAAATTTAGAAAATCGTGACTTTTCTCATGCTGATTTGGCGGGTGTAACTTTTGTAGCAGCAGAAATGCGGGGGACAAATTTTCAAGGAGCGAATTTAACCAACGCAATTCTCACTAAAGGAGTTTTATTAAAGGCAAATTTGGAAGATGCGAACTTGAGCGGCGCTTTAGTCGATCGCGCCACTATGGATGGTGCTAACCTCAAGAATGCCATCTTTACGGAAGCCACTTTGACTCGCAGCCGCTTTTTTGATGCTGATGTCACTGGTGCTGATTTTACCGATGCTTTAATTGACCGTTATCAAGTGTCGCTGCTGTGTGAAAGAGCCGATGGCGTAAATCCAGTTACGGGTGTGTCAACGCGAGATAGTTTGGGTTGTAAGTAGAGAATCTCCGCGTTGAGCATAAAAACAGAGACATTTTTGCGAAAAATCAACTCTGCGATCGCATCCCAAAAAACGTCCTAAACTATAACGCAATGGCAGTTATGATGCCTTCGGGGAACGGAGGAAACCCAGGCTCCCCTATTTAAGATTGACTGAAGAATTGTCAAAAATCAGTCGCCTTTAATTACCGCAGGGAATTTCAATTAAAAATTCTGTTCCTTCTCCTGGTTTAGAGGAACATTTCATCTGACCATGATGTTTTTCAACTACTATTTGATGGCTAATAGACAATCCTAACCCCGTACCTTTACCTGGTGCTTTGGTAGTGAAGAAGGGATCGAATATATGCGATCGCACTTCTTCTGGAATCCCCAGACCATTATCAGCTATTCTTATTACAATCTGGTTATT
The DNA here is from genome assembly GCF_034530635.1 of Nostoc sp. EspVER01. Lineage (NCBI taxonomy): Bacteria > Bacillati > Cyanobacteriota > Cyanophyceae > Nostocales > Nostocaceae > Nostoc > Nostoc sp. EspVER01. The sequence continues at coordinate 369,124 of NZ_JAVRCS010000001.1, read as the reverse complement.
AATCGTTTGCGTATTAATCCAGATAGTCAAAGGTATTCTCGGACACGTTTGTAATAATTTCAAATACCTTTGCTGTATAGTGTTAAACTTTTCCTCTAATGCATCAATACTGTTACTCAAAAGATTCATAAACACTTGATTTAATTGCGCGGGATAGCATTCGAGCAAAGGTAAATTATCATATTGTTTAATAATCTCAATGGCTGGGCGTTCATTATTATTTTTGAGGCGATGCCCTAAAATTAGCAAAGTACTATCTAACCCTTCATGAATATCTACTGGCTTCAATTCAGCCTCATCTGTACGAGAGAAGTTTCGTAGTGATAGCACAATATCACAAATCCGCTCTGTTCCTACTTTCATTGACTCAAGGGTTTTGGGTAAATCTTCGATGAGAAAGTCCAAATCACTCTTGTCGATTTGCTCTTGGATAGTTGGCAATATTGAGGAGCTTTGACGGTAAAGTTTCACTACCTTTAGCAGTTCTTCAGTATATTCATTTAAATGGATAAGATTGCCAAAAATAAAACTGATGGGATTGTTGATTTCATGGGCAACTCCAGCAAGTAGTTGTCCTAATCCCGCCATTTTTTCACCCTGAATTAACCTAGTCTGAGTTTGTTTTAATTCTTGCAGAGTTTGAGAAAGTTCCAAGGTTTGACGTTTAGTTTGCTCGAGTAATTCTGCTTGCTGAATCGCAATTCCTAATTGCACCCCAACTTGAGCCAGTAAATTAATTTCTTCCTCTTTCCAATAACGCGGTTGCGAATTTTGATAAGCAACTAATAATCCCCATAATTTTTCACCTTCCCGAATCGGCACAAAGGTTTCGTTACGTGGAAGTTCGTTATCGTCGTCTGTGTCCTCAAAAGTTTCTATAATCATTGGTTGGTCTTGTACAACAGGTTTCCAACCATCTTTAAAGGAATCTGCCACAAATTTACCACTCCAATCCGGGTTGAAGCGGTAAATTGCAATTCGCTCGACTTCTAGCAACTCTCGTACAGCTTGAGTCGTGGTTCTAAAAATAGTTTTAATATCGAGTGACTGGCGGATTTTATCAATAGTTGCAGCCAGCAGTTCTTGACGTTCCATTGCTTTCTCCCGTTCAGTGGCTTCTGCTAACTGGACAACCTGCATTTGAACTTGCTTTAAATAAGAATCCTGTTTTAATGCGACTCCTAATTGTTCGGCGATTTGACTGGCAAATTCAATCTCAGAAGATTGCCAGTAACGAGGAGCGGTGCATTGGTGAATACACAGCAATCCCCAAAGTTCACCTTTTTTTAATAGAGGTGCAACCATATTTGCCCGCACTTGAAATTTTTCTAGGATTTGGACGTAGCAACCGGGGAACTTTCCTTGATAAATGTCAGCGATCGCATTTACTCGACCTTGGGCGTAAAGGTGTGCAAAGTTTTCTCCGAAACAATAGTCATAAACTTTTTCTGCCATTACCGAGTTACACTCAGGTACAAAATCCTCAGAAATAAATTCCCCTTCCCAATCTTTTTGCGGGTCAAAACGAAAGACTGCCACTCGGTCTGCTTGCAGCATTTGCCGGGCCTCGGTGACAGTAGTCTGGAAGATTGTATCTAAATCTAGAGACTCCCGAATTCGAGTAATCACACTAGTTAATGTCTTTTGTTGCTCTGCTTGGTACTGAGCGTATGCCAGCAACTTATGGTGTCGAACTGCTACACCAATTTGTGTACCGATTTTGATCAGTGATTCGACTTCATAAGATTCCCACTCTCTGGGTGAGGCATTTTGGTAGGCAGCAATGATTCCCCAAAGTTGATCTCCTTGGAGAATAGGGGCAGTTGCAAAGGCTTTTGCCTGGAATTGCTCCAACAGAGTTACATGGCAGTTTGTTAATCCAGCTTGGTAAATGTCATTAACTATAAAAGTCTGGTTGTCAACGTAACGCCCACCTTGCGTCTGTTGTAAATAAGTATCAGCGATCGCAGGCTCAACCCCAACTAAGGGAGTCCAGCCTGACGTAAATGATTCCGCAACAAAGTTACCACTCCAATCGGGATTGAAGCTAAAAATGGCAACTCGGTCAGCTTGCAACAGCTTACGTATTTCTTGAGTTGTGGTTTTAAAGATAGTTTCAATATCAAGGGGCGAGCGAATTTCATCGACAATTTTAGCTATTACTTGGTCGCGCTGAACTGCTTGAGCCAATTTTGTAGCTTGCAATTTGACTTCATGGAGATGCTTTGCTTGTTGAATGGCAACAACAAGATGGTCAGCAATTTGACGAATAAACTCAATTTCCGATTCTTTCCATTCACGAGTCTCACTGCACTGATGAATGCAAAGCAATCCCCACAGTTCTTGCTTCCGCGATAGAGGGACAACGAGGTTGGCCTGTACCTGAAATTTACTCAAAATTGCCAGATGACAATCACTCAGTCCCGCATTAAAAATATCTGCTACTGCTTGCACTCGACCTTGTTGATAACTGGCAGCAAATTGTTCTCCAAAGCAATGGTCGTAAACTTTTACTGTCATTGCTGAGTCCCAGCCAATTGCAACATCTTCAGAAACAAATTCTCCCTCCCAGTTTTGTTCGCGGTCGAACTGGAAGACTGCTACTCGGTCAGCATTAAGCAACTGACGCACTTGTGTAACAGTCGTTTGAAAAATTTTTTCTAAGTCAAGAGATTCCCGAATTCGGACAATTACACTCGCCAGAGCTTTTTGTTGCTCTAGTTGCTCTTGAAGTTGAGCGCTTGACAAAAGAAGTTGATTTTCTGTGAAATTTGAATTGGGTTCCATTGCTCTGGATTATCTCGTTTTTATACAAGGGTTCCTCACACCAAAGTTCATAGGCTTGAAGGGTGTCAAAAGTATGACAAACTGCAAATTTTTACAGTGTTCAACAATTTCCCAGAAGATGGTTATTGTTATAGTTCCCCTTTCTCGATCTATCCTCGTAATGAGTTAAAAAATAATTTTGGCTTGTACACAACAAAGGAGGTGACTAAGTTATAGCGGTTCTCGGTTGAGTGAGGTACAAGAACCCCAACCCCTCCCCTCTCCCAAGGGCTACGGTGTACACACAAGTCGAAAAATCAATCCTCTACAGTGAAACTGTCACGCCCACCCATATCCCGCCCAGAACTGAAGTTCAGGGCTGATAGCGAAACTCCACTGAAAGTGGACTAAATAATTAATTCAGTCCACTTTCAGTGGACTTTGGCTATGAAACTCGGAATTCATTCCGAGGCGGGATAAAAACACAGTGCGAGATTCATTCATAAAGAAAGATATAGACTTGTGTGTACACCGTAGGCAAGCGAGGAGGCAGGCTAAGATGTACCTCATGTGATTAGGAAACGCTATAGTATGGCAGGGACAAATCAGAAAAGCGACCTCACCACTTTTGAATCGCGTTCGCTGTATCATAGCAATCTCAGGAATTTAATTCTGGGCGTAGGCATTGCTTTGCTTTTGCCCTGAGCGTAGGCATTTAAAATTACTAATTTGTCAAAATTTACCTGACAGACTGTGGAATTTCAGGTTAAATGTTTTAAAGTATGCACTCTGCAAGAGTTGTCGGGTATTATTCGTGACACAACAAGATCAAAAACCCTCTCGTTCTTTCGCTGGAATTGCTGGCATTGTTGCCGCAGCCACATTAATTAGTAAAGTCTTCGGTTTAGTGCGGCAGCAAGCGATCGCTGCCGCATTTGGTGTTGGTGCTGCTGCCACTGCCTATAGTTATGCCTATGTTATCCCTGGCTTTTTATTGATCTTACTCGGTGGCGTAAATGGGCCATTACACAGTGCGCTCGTCAGCGTTTTAGCCAAGCGTCGCCGAGAAGAAGCGGCTCCCCTAGTGGAAACCGTGACAACGCTGGTAGCTGGAGTGCTGTTGCTGGTGACAGTGGCTCAAGTTTTCTTTGCGGATGCGATCGTTGATTTAGTTGGTCATGGTTTGGAAGCGACAACTAGAGCGATCGCCATTCAACAACTCCGCATTATGGCCCCGATGGCTTTATTTTCAGGATTAATTGGCATTGGCTTCGGTACTCTTAATGCAGCAAATCAATATTGGTTACTCTCTATTAGCCCTCTATTATCTAGCATTACCGTTATTATCGGCATTGCTTTGATGACCATGCAAGTGGGCAAGGACATTATCAAGCCAGAATACGCTTTAATCGGTGGTATGGTATTAGCCTGGGGAACCTTGGCAGGGGCAATTCTCCAATGGCTGGTGCAGCTAATTGTTCAGTGGCGGTTAGGACTAGGTACGTTACGCCTGCGGTTTGATTTTAAATCCCCAGGTGTTCAAGAAGTGATCAGAATCATGACTCCGGCAACAATTTCTTCCGGGATGATGCCAATTAACTTTGCTACTGTGCTTTACTTCGCAAGTCCCATCCCTGGTGCTGCTGCTGGCTTTAACTATGCTAATTTGCTAGTGCAAACTCCCTTAGGGATTATTTCTAATATAATTTTGCTGCCTCTGTTACCAATATTTGCCAAACTTGCCGAACCAGAAAATTGGGACGATCTCAAATTACGTATTCGTCAGGGACTCCTACTTAGTGCTGTCACCATGCTACCTCTAGGAGCGTTGATGGTAGTGTTATCTGTACCCATTGTTCAGGTAGTGTATGAGCGGGGTGCTTTCAAGCAAGATGCTACACAGCTAGTTTCCGAGTTGCTAATCGTTTACGGGATTGGGATGTTTGCTTACTTGGGGCGTGATGTCTTGGTGCGGGTATTTTATGCCTTGGGTGATGGGCAGACACCTTTTCGCATTAGTACTTTTAATATCTTTCTGAATGCTCTGCTCGATTGGATTTTAGTTGGGCCTTTTGGTGCCCCCGGCTTGGTGTTAGCAACAGTGGGTGTAAATTGCAGTTCCCTGTTGATGCTGTTATGGTTGCTCGATCGCAAACTCAATGGTTTACCTTGGCGGGAGTGGAGTTTGCCGATTTTGGGTTTGACTGCCGGTAGTGTGGTAGCTGGGGTTGCAAGCTATGGGACTTTGGTTGCTTCTCAACAATTCTTAGGTAAAACGGGTTTACTAGTTCTGTTGTTGCAATTGTGTATATCTGGCTTCGTGGGAATTGCGGTGTTTGCTGCGATCGCTTCATGGCTGAAAATACCAGAGGTGAATATTTTTATCTCTCGTCTACGTCAGCGTTTTTTGAAGAAATAACTGTTACACCCAGGTGGGTGAGAAATAATTCAGCCACTTGGGTGAACCAGGTGCGTGAGGTTACATTTTGTAAAAAAAGAGATTCTAGTACTAGAGAACATTGATTTTACCTAACTCTAGTGAGAATAACTCTATGAAACTGACAAAATTAGCTGCCTCTGCACTTGCTGTTGCTTCCATTATCCTCTCAGCTGGCGTTGCATCTGCTCAAACAGCAGGTACTAACGGTACTAACGGTAACTACATCGGTGCTGGTGTTGCTGTTGGTGCAACCAGTGGCGGACAAGGAAACGATGAAGCCCAAATTGGTGGTAATATTCAAGGACGATACGCCGTACCCAATGCCCCTGTTTCACTGCGGGGTTCTGTGTTGTATGGTGGCGATGCTGCTGCAATTATGCCTATCGTGACTTATGATGCCCCCATCGCCAAAAATACTAACGTTTACTTCGGTGGTGGTTATTCCTTTGTAACTGACGAAGGTCAAAAAACTCCATTGGGCAATCGGAATTCACCTGTAGTCACCCTTGGGATTGAATCAGAAGTTAGCAAAAATGTCATTGCCTACGGCGATACTAAATGGGGTATTGACGCCTACAAAAATAGTGATGCTGATGCTGTCAGCTTCCAAGCTGGATTAGGCTATCGTTTCTAGTGATTACCACCTAGAAAACGGCCTATTCACAAGCTAAAGCAATGCTGTTTACCAGCCGTAATAGTAATTCATTCTTTCATACCTGAGTACTCTATTCAGGTATGAATAGTTTTTATTGATGATTTTGATAAAAAATGATATTGGCTAGTATTGATACTTTCTTTTAAAGTGAAATGAGTAATTGAGAATACACGTATAAGATATTACTCATGAAAAAGATTAATCCCACTCCAGAAATAGTTGGTGAAACAACTGACGTGGAATCTTGGCTGATGCGAGCAGGGCTAAGATTTTCCGACTTAGGTAACGATGCTACAAGTATTGCAATCCGTAGGCAATGGCGAGAGTATCAAGCCGCAGTTCATAGATGCTGTGTAACCCTACACCAACCACCATCAGGCGTTCAACTAAGCGGCGACTATGCCAACTTGAGAATACCTGACGCGGTATTTACAAATTGTGCGATCAATCGCTTGTCGAGTCGTCCCCAGTCCTTAGACTAATTATCCTGTTGCACGCCGCCCACTACTGGCTTAATTTCCGAAAATGGATCGGTGCCGCCACCCCAGTTAAAATCACTAATTCGGACGGTGAAGCCGCCTAACTCCAACACCGGATTGTAACGCAAGGTAATGCCATAGGTGCGACGGCTATATTCCAAGATGTAGTCAGTGCTAGTTTCTTTACCAGTATCCAAGTTAACAGATGTTTGGAAGCCTAAGCGAAAAGGGCCATAGATTTGCTGTGATATCCCAGCGCTCAATACTTTGTTATCAACGGAGCGGTCAAACAAAAAGGGTGATAATCCGCTATTTAAGCCTTGAGATAAGCTGACATTAAAGGCGGTATAGTCGAAAAAAGGTCGAGAAAAATGACCAATTTGCCCTTGTAAGCCAATTGTACCAATTAGAGTACTTTGGTTATCACCATTGCTGTAATAACTGGTAGTGCCTGTAAGGCTAGCGATCGCTTGCAAATAAGGAACTACAGGGGTAGCGGTGTATCGTAATCCCTCAGTGGCAGTAGGTGGTAATGGTTTTCCCTGCCACAGCAACAGCCCTCTACTGAGGGTAGCACTGCCTTGTAAACGACCAAGTGAAATGCGATCGTTTTCCCGCACTGGTTCTAGCAAGTCTGGGCGATCGGTGTTGGCATCAATATACTGGGCACTTACCTGGTAGTTGAGGTTGATGCCACTTTTTCCTAAAGGAATTACAGGAGAGCTAATAATGCCGCCAAAACTGCTCTGGACAGTTTGAAAACCCAGAGTACCGTTATAGAGGCGATCGCGGTAGTTATATTGCACATTCAATGTGTGGGGAAGAGAAGTGCCTAATGTCTGGCGTAATCCCAAATTCATTCGCAAATTCTCTTCCACGTCATTCAAGTTAAAACTAGTTAACTCCCCAGTTCCTTGAATTATCGTTCGTGGACTCAAAACAGAATTTATCTTGGTCTTCACACCAAACAGTGCCCCTAAGTCACCCGTGCCTTCTTGCACAGCTCTCTGTAATAATAACTGGGGCGTGATCGTCCAGCGTGTCTGTTCTGTATCGATTATTGGAAAGCCACGCTCAATATACAAACCACCCCGATCTTCTCCATCGTAGCCGGGGGAAACTATTGCAGGTGAAACGTCCCGCTCTCGGCGATCAATAGTCCGCTCATTCAGCGGAATTGGTAAGGAGACTGTTTGATCCAATACCAAACGCTGCCCCTGTGTCCTGATGCGGTCTACCAAGGGTGATTCTCGCGTCAAAGTTACTGTATTTGCGCGTAATTCTAACTCTGGGGGCGAAAATGGATCGTTGGTGATGCGGACATTGCTTGCCTGCCAGCCTTGCGGATAAAAGTCAATTTGTTCAGCTTCAAATCTGAGCCGATTGACTGCACCCCCTGTTTTTGGTGGCGGGATGTTGCTTGCATTTGCCTGACCACCAATTGTCACATCAATTCCTCCAGGGCTGCTGACACCAGAAAGGGGTTGATTGGCTCTAATGCGATCGCTGGGGGGACGTTTTGAAACTCCACCAGCATTTACAGCTGTGGGTGAAAAAGCAAAATCTGTTTGTGCTGAGGGTACGTAAATTTCTCCTCTACCATTTTCCAGTTCCCCACGATCTTGAACAAAGTTATAGGTAAAGCGTTGTCCACGTAGTATCTGATCGCCCCGTGTTAAGGTTACGTTACCTTCTCCCGCAGCAATCATGTTGTCCAAATTGACTTGTAAGCGATCGGCATCCACCACCGCTCCATCAAATCGCACAATTACATTACCTACAGCTGTAATAATTCGCTGTTTCTCGTCATACTCTTGCCGATCTGAAGTGACTTCTACAATTCTTGGCCCGGCTGGTGGTGTGGTAGCTGGTGCAGTTGTACCAGATAGTTGAGTTTGTGGCTGAGTGGTATTTACTTGTGGTGTAGGCGTTGGGACTTGGCTTTGTTGCTGGAATTGGGACTTAAATTCTACAGCGATCGGTACAGAGAGTTGGTTTGTGGGCTTACGAGATTTAAATGTTATAAAATTTTGTACTGATTGAGAACTCGGTGCTAGATCGGCAGCAGATACAGAGATATTGTCTTGTTTTAGAGACTGTTGTGCAGTAAGGTCGCGTTGCTGTTTTTGTTGGGTTAACTTCTCAGCTAAAATTTCTGCTTTGGATTTGCCTAACTTGTTGCTGTTTGTGGCAGTTGGGGCAATTTGAAGAGGGTGTTGAGATTGGGCGACAAGGGGACTTGGAGAAACTCTATAGCTAAAGCTAGAAGAGTCCAAAAAGGTTGGTTTTGCTCCACCATTAGAGTTTGGATTTAGCGATGGCTGACCGAGTTTTTGAGCAGGCTCATCTTTTGCGTCTTGCTCTGAAGCCTCCGCTCTAACTTTTTTTTGCAAGGCAGCGGCTTCTCTTTGCATCTCCCGTTTACGCAGTGCCGACATCAGAAGAAGTTCCGAGTGGCGGGGTTCGACGCTCGGACTTGTCTTTGTGTATTCTGTAACTTGACTATTAGAGGTTGTAACCTCCTGCGTGGGATAACCAACAACCATTGGCTGTCCCAAAAGCCCAGCAGTTGCAGAACCGGGGAGTGGGGAACTTTCTGGTGGAAAGGTTTCTGGTGAATGAGGTACAGAATAAGTTTTCGCAACTACCAAGTCATCTTGAGTTGAGTCGATCGGAGTTGACAATAAAGGATCGCTTTTAGTGTTACCCGAAATTGCCAACTGAGCCAAATTCTTGGGCTGCTTGGATTTGTCTATCTTTTCGTGTATTCCAGTATCTACACCTGAAAGAAACTTTGTATGACTAGCAGATGAGGCGGGATTTACAGGTTGTAAAGATTCAACGATAGGAGGCGGATTAGGTGGCAGAACTGGATGAAGCATAAGTGAGCAAAATCGGGCTAACAAACAGCCAAATGACAAAGGGAAGGATTAAACATACATTTTGCCTTCCGACTGTCGCCTTCTGCTACCTACAGCAAGCTACTTGGAGGAAGAAACTTACTAAATTTTCGCTTAGTAAGTTTCCGTGGCGTTTAGTATTTTCCGCCTTCCAAAGTCGCGGATGATTTATCGCCCTCTTACTCTAAGTCCCGACGGCCGGGGTTACGAGCTGGATCGTTCGACAAAAATCCGAAGATGAAGATAGTTACGAAGAAGGCAACAACAATATAAACAGCGATTTTTAAAGTCAGCATAGAAATATCTCCAACGGGTAAAACAAAGAAAGCTTTTCTTTCGGTATCTGCAATGCAGAAAAGATAGCTACTTTATATTACCCAAATCTCGTCCCTTTTTTAGAGGACTCTGGGGACTCAGGACTAGCAATGTCTACCCTACGGTTATTGATAACGCACAAGATGTCAGTTGTCTGACTTGTAGATGCCCTTAATAAAGATAACCCAGAGACGTTTACCCTTGTGACGTTGACTGATGGCAAAGGTTTCCCAAAAAAGGCAACAGGTTACAGAGGATAGTTACTATTCCCCATACCTTTCAGGAGTGCTGAGTTAGGAGTTATTATTTCTCCTCTGCTCCTCGTTCACTGAGCGTAGTCGTTGGCGAAGCCTCTCGTAGAGAAGTGCTGCTCCTCTGCCCCTCCGCCCCTCCTTTCAAGGGCAGGCTTTTAGGCTTTCGATAAATAGTTGAGAATGTTCTCAATTATTGAACGTAGTTTTAAGTTCTCAGACAATGGTTTTGGTTTTAAAATCCCAAAAATTTGTCTAATCAAAAAAACCTGCCCCAGAAAGCTCCGCCCCTCTGCCTCTTATACCCAATGCCCTATTTCTCAACTTGAAGCTTTGCTATATCTTTGCTAATTCGGTTTTTGATTACTCGTGCAGGTATGCCGACAGCAACGGAAAAAGGAGGAATATCTTTATTAACAACTGCTCCCGCACCAATAACACTGCCTTTGCCGATAGTAACGCCATCTAATACTGTTACTCCATGTCCTAGCCAACAATCATCCTCAATCACAATTCCCTTGCGAGTAACACCTTGGTATTTAATCAACTCCATCGGATCGGCAAAATTATGATTATTGGCATATATCCCTGAATGGGCAGCAATTAAGCAGTGTTTACCAATTTTAATGTCTCCTGGCCCCTCAATACACACATTGGGAGCAATGAAGGTGTCTTCATCAATATGTATATACGTATCTTCCAAACACCCTATATCAACGTTACGCTCAATCGCGACTCTATTTCCTAGATGAATTCTATTATTTTTGTGTCCTCTCGCATCCATCCGCACACCCTTGAAAATATAGACTCCTGCGCCGATCTCAATACAAGAAGTACCGTTAAATTCAACACCATTTTGAATATACACCGGGCTGCCTATCTGGCTAAAAATACTACGATATCCTAAATTACGCAACTTTGGGCCGAGAAGAAGTGTTGGAATATCTCCTAACAGTGTAGTTACTAAAAGTTCTTGCACGCGCTGCAATTTGGAAAAATATTGCTCGTTCTGCATGGCTACATATCTCTTTAATCAATTTTTGTTGACAGTGTTTCAAGTTGTTTTGGCTGTATCCTAATCTTTTGCCAATACCAATAGGCTCCGTGTGTATTAATACATGAGCTAGCAGTATCACCAAAATTTTCCAAGATTTTTAGATGGTTTTCCAACATTTGAAAAACCAGAGTATGGCTTTGACTATGCAAGCAATTCTTGAGGTTAGGTGTGTAGAATTACTCAAGTATTATGCACAATTACGTTAAGTCGCTAGCAGATTTTGTACTATATGCACGTAAAACTTTGGCTTATTTTTCACAAAATCAATTAACAAAAAAATTTCAGTGCATTGCCGGGTCAAAACTCAGACTTTTAAATTGTCTGATGGAAAATTTGCTGGTTTAGATAGACTACTGTTTTGGTTATCTGGCAAATTTGAAAAGCTTGCTACCGCTAACAGCACTCCTAAAGTAAATAGAGACAGTGTTGTTTGTCTTGAGGCATTTCTTCTCAAGCAATTTTAGTCTTTTGAAGCAACTCAGTTTCACAAGCTATTTTGCAACAAAAAATACATTTAACTAGACTATATTCAAAGTTTAGATAAAATTTATGCCTAGCATAACAATGTAATTATTGTTGGATTTCTATGGGTATTTGTGCCCAAATAAAATCCAATTAGGGTGGATTATCTCCCACATCAGCCATCACATTGAAGTTAACCATCGGTGCAAACAAGTAAGCGCTTCCCCGACTGCTATGACGGCTTTCTTGCAACGAATTTCTAGAGTATGCTGCTCCAATCATGTTGCACACGGATGATTTACAGACTAACCAATTCACGTTTGTAATGACATGAATGGTTTTTAATAACAATTGTTTTTAACGATAACACATTTTATTTTTAGTGGAACACTCTCATGAAATAAGTTTAGTTCCAGAGTTTATTGTTAATGAGAATGAAGGAGATAAGTTAACTTTTTTACTAGAGCGATGCCTTCGGTGGGCAAAGCCCAAGCTACTTACAAATATTTTTATACACTTAGATAAAATTCATTGAGGAGGGAGATTTAAAAAATCCTGTCACCGGTTATTGGCATTTTTGCCTATATTTATCTTATTACTGATAAAAGTAATTTTATGATTGAGCTTTCAACTTAGATTGATATCTACTATGCTTGTGACACCCTCTTAGTTAAAAAGCCAAACTAGCTCAAAATATTTATTTTGTCCACATACTTGCTATCTAAAATATTGTGAATCACCCATTCGGGTGAGCCAAAAGGGTGATGTGTGCTTGGTACTACTCGTTATAAATTTTATTTAAAGAAAGCTAAAACGTAGCTTAGTTTCGAGGATAAATCTACAAAAAAACATCTAATTTCCCAAATTGAGGTATCGGTTTTAACTCACATACTTGGTTCAAATTATGGCTTTAATTAAAGAAATTGTACAAGAAGCTCTAACTATCGGCTCTTTGAGTGTTGTAGCCGAAGATCAACTGCGATCGCAGCTTCAAAGTAATTATGACTCAGAAGACCTAGATGCCTGGATCATTTTACAGCGAGCTATTGCAGCAGGTGATGTAAAACTTGAGTCGCGCCGAAAAAAAGCTTCCCCATCTCTTAAAGCCAAGGACACTTCATCAAGTATCAAACTAGCTTATCAAATGGCAGCAGAACTGGCTTATGCAGCAGCTGTAGCTCTGACAATGACAAAAAATACTAAAGATCAGCCTTCACTAGGTGCATAAAATAACACCTTTATAAGTTATCTTCCTGATTTAGTGCAAATATTTCATACCAAGTAGTTAGCATAGGTGTAGCCCGCCCCAGGCATCGCTTTTCTTAATTAACTGCTTGGTAGGGCTTTCATCCGATTATTTATGGGGTTTCCCTTCTGCTTCCTGGCTTGAGAGTGCTGAGTGCTATCTTTGATAGCCCAATTTTATTAAAAAATAATTAAAAATTTTACTTTACTGGACACAGCTATGGGGAATTTTCACCCTCAGCCAAGAATCTCGAATTGATCCCCGGAAGCAATACTAAAATAAATATAAATTATTTATTCAAAACTAAATTTTTTTAAGTGATACATACCAGTCAATGATTAAATTTTAATATACCAAGTACATGGCTCAGAGTCAGGCATAGAATTAGAAACACCTTGGTGTAAACTTTAGCAACGAGGTTAAAAATAATTCTCAATGCTTAACAAAGTCATCGCTTTTTCACAAACTACTGTATAAAGAATTGGCAACATTGGTAAAGAGAGTAAACAATAACCATAGCTAAACTTGGAGTTTTGCCAACCTATGCAGCCAATTCGCACATTTAATGTATCTCCTTCACTACCGCCGCGACTCGAACCACTACGGCGGCTGGCATATAACTTGCACTGGGATTGGAACGTTGAAAGTAAAGACTTGTTCCGTCGCTTAGATTCTGACCTGTGGGAGTCTAGCCATCATAACCCGGTGTTAATGCTGGGTACGATCTCTCAATCGCGGCTTCTGGAAGTTGTCGAAGATGAAGGCTTTTTAGCGCAAATGGATCGAGCTGACCGTCAGTTAGACGATTATTTGCAAGAGCGCACCTGGTATCAGAAACAACGGGAGCAGAAACCAAAAGAATGCTACGCCTATTTTTCGGCGGAATTTGGACTTGTAGATTGTTTGCCCGTTTATTCTGGAGGCTTGGGCGTTCTGGCGGGGGATCACCTCAAATCTGCCAGTGACTTGGGTTTACCGCTTGTAGGTGTAGGTTTGCTATATCAGCAAGGCTACTTTGCCCAGTATCTCAATGCTGATGGCTGGCAGCAAGAACGCTACCTGCTCAACGATTTTTATAATATGCCCTTGCATCTAGAGCGCAATGCCGATGGTTCTGAACTGCGGATTGCGGTAGATTATCCAGGACGCAAGGTATATGCCAGAGTTTGGCGCGTACAGGTAGGAACAGTACCTCTGTATCTGCTGGACACCAACATTGAACCAAATAACACTTACGACCACGACATCACAGACCAGCTGTACGGTGGCGACATCGATATGCGTATCCACCAGGAAATCATGCTGGGGATCGGTGGTGTGCAAATGCTCAAAGCTTTGGGGCTGAAAGTTACCGCTTACCACATGAATGAAGGCCACGCCGCCTTCTCTGCCCTAGAACGCATCCGCTTGCTAATTCAGGAAGAAGGACTGAATTATGTCCAAGCTAGACAGGTGGTCGCTTCCAGCAATATCTTTACCACCCATACGCCAGTACCAGCAGGGATTGACTTGTTCGCTCCCGACAAAATGCTGCACTATCTGGGATATTACGCAGATATATTTGGGTTGCCCAAAGAGCAATTTTTAGGACTGGGGCGTGAGAATACAGGCGATTTATCTGGGCCTTTCAGTATGGCGGTGCTGGCGTTGAAAATGGCAACATTTTCTAACGGTGTCGCACAACTGCATGGTGTGGTGTCGCGGCAAATGTTCCAAGGCTTGTGGCAGAAAGTGCCAGTGGAAGAAGTACCGATCGCAGCAATTACCAACGGTGTTCATGCTCGGAGTTGTGTGGCGAAATCGACTCAAGAATTGTACGATCGCTACCTCGGCCCAAATTGGTCATCAGCACCCCCAGATAGCCCATTATGGGAGCGGATGGACGCCATACCCGATGAAGAATTGTGGCGCAACCACGAACGCTGCCGCTTGGATATGATTTTGTATGTGCGGGAGCATTTAGTTAAGCATTTGACCGATCGCGGCGCTTCTGCTTCTGAAATTGTCCAAGCCCAAGAAGTTTTAGATCCTTACGCTTTCACCATTGGCTTTGCTCGTCGGTTTGCCACCTACAAACGCGCCACCCTTTGGATGCGCGATTTGGATCGCATTAAGCGGCTTCTGCTGGCTAACAAAGACCGGAAAGTGCAATTCGTGATTGCTGGTAAGGCACATCCTAAAGATATCCCCGGTAAAGAACTGATCCGCGAGATCAATCACTTTATCCGCGAACAGCATTTAGAAAAACAGGTAGTGTTTGTTCCTAATTACGACATTCACATCTCCCGGTTGATGGTTGCGGGTTGCGATATCTGGTTAAATACACCGCGTCGTCCACGGGAAGCTTCTGGTACTAGTGGCATGAAAGCCGCAATGAATGGATTGCCGAATTTAAGTGTACTAGATGGCTGGTGGGATGAAGCTGATTACGTCCGCACAGGCTGGGCGATTGGACATGGAGAGAATTACGACGATCCTAACTACCAAGATGAAGTAGAAGCAAATGCTCTCTACGAGTTGTTAGAGAAGGAAGTTGTACCGTTATTTTATGACCATCGGGATACTGATGGTTTGCCCCGTCCGTGGGTTGCCAAAATGAAGGATGCAATTCGGTTGAATTGTCCGTTCTTTAATACAGCGCGGATGGTAGGAGAATATGCACAAAGGGCTTATTTCCCGGCTAGCGATCGCTATCATACCCTGACTGTTGATAACTATGCACCAGCCAAAGAACTAGCCGCTTGGAAAGAAAAACTGAGCGAACACTGGTTCAACATCAGAATCAAAGATGTTGACGTATCCGCAGCTTCAGATATTGAAGTTAACCAAACCGTTGCCGTCAAAGCCAAGGTTGACTTGGCAACTTTGACCAATGATGATGTGCAGGTGGAGCTATATCAAGGTGCGATCGATGCCAATGGTGAAATTGTCAACGCTGTGCCAGTAGTCATGGATTACCAAGGCGAAGATGGACAGCAATTGAGTATTTACACTGGTAATATCATCTATACCGCTTCTGGTTTGCAAGGTTTATCTTTGCGTGTATTGCCGAAAAATCCACACCTAGCTAATCCTTATGAACCAAGGTTGATTGCTTGGGCAGAGTAAGAGTGCTGAGTAGTTATTGAATATTCAAGAATAGGCGTTGCTGATTTAAGTTGAGCAACGCCTTTTATTGTGCGATGCAGTCACATCTCAAAAATAATTATTGCTAGAATGATGAGGAATTATAAGAGAAATGCGATTTGACTGGGATAATCATAAAAGTCAGCTTCTTAAGCAAAATAGGGGATATTCTTTGGAAGAGGTCGCTACTATTTTAGCAGGCGACTATGTAGAACGAATCAAACGAGATGATCCAGAACAATTTATTGCTATTGGATTTCTGGGAAACACCCTTTTGTCGGTCATTTACGAAGTTCGTTATGACGGCGAAGGGGAATATATTTGGTTAATTACTTATTGGAAAAGTACGAGACGGGAGAGAGAAATCTATGAACAATATTTCTATTAAAGAACTTGAAGAAAAAATTGCGAAGGGAGAGGAAGTCGTTGATCGTTATTTTGACTCCACGACAACAAGAGTCGGAACACCTCGTCAAATGACCTCACGAAGACGACAGGATATAGTCACAACAAACCTTGAAATTCCTAGTCCGATGCTCAACGAACTCGACAAAATGGCAACCGAACTCAATATTAGCCGTCAAGCTGTGATTAAAATGATGCTAAGACGCGCTCTCGATGAACACTATTTGGCCAAGAACCAGATTAAATCAGAAATTTAATTGTGTAGCTTGCCGCCGTAGGCATCACTTTTTGTGTGTGCTGTTACCAGAATTATTCAAATTTCACTCTGGAAACTTCATGTTTTGAGTAGGAAAATCAATCACTGAGGGAAATTGTTTGAGAAGTATGAAGTATTATGTTTAACACCAAAATCTCTGAAATATAAGATGAGACGTTGCTGATTTAAGTTTAGCAACGCCTTTTATTTTACAAGTTTTCAGGTAGATAATTAATATCTAGTAGCTGTTCTAAAGTATAAATACAATGTTGAGGTAGGTTATCTAGTTTACCCTCAGTTTTATCAATTACATACCCTAAAGCATCATCATAAATTGATGCTAATTCATTTTGTAAATATTGATATAAATTCGTTGTCAAGTTACGTTTTAATTGATTTCTAAAGCTTCTAATTTCTGCTTTCCAATGTCCCGAATTATATTGAGATTCTTGTGCCCAGTATTGCAGCAGCAAAAGATGTCTAATAATTTGTTCTAATAAACTAGCAACCTTGGCTTTGTCTCTACGACCCAAATTTTCTAGCTCCTCAATTAAATTCTCTAAATCTAATTTTTCTAAATGGTTAGCTTTCAAGAGTTTGATTGTTTCCTCTAACCAGAGATGATCGTCAATTTCATATAGCTCTTTTAAACTCAAATTAGAACTAACTCTTTGCATAAAACCTCTTTGAATTAAATCTTACTACATTACAATTTTAGGCTAATATTCTCTGAGGGATGACAATATAGCCAGTGGTGCGATCGCCTAATACCAAATTACGTTGTTCTCCCCAATACCACCAGTATGCAGCAACATAAGCACAAATTAGGCTATCTAGTTTATCTTCGGTTGCTTTGAGGGCTGCGCCTGTGGTGGGAATTTCGGAAGGGAAAGAACCACAGAGGCGCAGAGAAGACAGAGGAGGAGAGAAACAAGGGAGAATATCGAGAAGATAATTTTGGAGTTTAATTAGTTCTAGACGGCGCTCATTGAGTCGTCCTTTTTTGTATTTGAGGATGCGTTCTAAGTTGAATAGGTTAACAATTGCTGGGTGGGGAAAGACTTCTATTTGATATCTGCTAAGTTTTTGTGGTTCAATGGTGGGTGCATGTGCAAAACCGCGTGATTCTAATTCTAAGCCAAAGTTGACGGTGCGCTCTGCGAAGAGTAGGTTTTGATTAGCTGGGTAGCATCCCGCATGATATTTACCAAAGTATTTGTGGCTAAGTTTATCGGGGAGACGACTCCCGGTAGCGTTGGGTATGAGGGTAGGTGCATCTACGGCGATGATGGCTGGTTCGTTTGCTTGGACGCTTTTATCGATCCAGGAGAGGATGTCTGCAATGGCATCTTTGCGGTCTAGATCGAGTAATTGTAGTTGTCCATCTACCCATTCTAAACAGCACAATCCACTTGGTTGCGATCGCCAGCCTAAATCAATGCCAATAAATTTCATGGTCATAACACGAATTTGCGATTATTTTCGCATTTTCGGGCAACCATTTACCTAAATTTACTTGTTAAAAATCGTGATAAATAATCTTATAATCTTAAACAGCTTGTCTTAATTTATTTTATCTGGTAATAAATTAATCAAGATTATTCCAATGAAAATTTTATTTTTACATCCCAATTTCCCCTCGCAATTTCGCAATCTAGCGATAGTTTTAGGTAAAGATCCTAATCACCAAGTCGTCTTTGGGACAAATCGTCGTGAAGGGGAAATACCTGGCGTTTTCAAAGCTATTTATACCCCTTCTCGTGAAGCTGCGCCTCAAACTCACCACTATGTTCGCAACCTGGAAAATGCTGTTCTCAACGCTCAAGCTGTCTATCGCGTGGCAGAAAAATTAAAATCCGAGGGTTTCTTTCCAGATATAGTTTATGGTCATTCTGGTTGGGGGCCGACTTTATTTATGAAAGATGTTTTCCCCAAAGCAGAATTATTGTGTTATTTCGAGTGGTTTTACCATGCTCACGGTTCCGATGCAGATTTCGATCCCAACGAGCCGTTGAATGCTGATGATGAATGCCGCATCCGCGTGAAAAATGCACCGATTTTAACTGATTTATATAGCTGCGATCGCGGACTTTCTCCGACTAATTGGCAGCGTCAGCAGTTTCCCAAAGAATATCATAGCAAACTCACTGTAATTCATGATGGTGTTGATACCAATTATTTTGTTCCCAAACCAGGCGCAAAGTTAGTTTTACCAAGAATAAATCTGGATCTTTCTCATGTGGAAGAGTTGGTAACTTATGTAGGACGAGGAATGGAACCTTATAGAGGTTTTCCACAGTTTATGGAAACAGTAGCGCTAATTCAGCAGCGACGACCTAAGTGCCATGTGGTAGTTGTCGGAGAAGATCGGGTTGCTTATGGTAAAAATCTCCCCGATGGTCAGACTTATAAACAATTAATGCTAGAAAAATTATCTTTGGATTTATCGAGGCTGCACTTTACAGATAGGCTTCCTTACAATGAGTACCTTCAGGTTTTGCAAGCTTCTTCTGCCCATGTTTATTTAACCCGTCCATTTGTATTATCTTGGTCAATGTTAGAAGTAATGGCAGCAGGATGTTTACTAATAGCTTCTAAGACTGCACCAGTATTGGAGGTTGTACAGGATGGGGTGAATGGACTGCTGGTAGATTTCTTTTCTCCCCAGAATATTGCTAATAGGATTGAAGAGGCGCTGAATAATCCTCAAGAGATGAATGCAATTCGAGCGAATGCACGAGCGACAATTCTGAAGCGTTATGATTTAGCGAAACTATTACCACAGCATTTGCAATGGATGTTCGCTGGCAAAAATTCTGATAGTTTGAAAAAGCGTCCAAGTTCTAAAGGATTTGGTAAAAATTAGTCATTGGTCATTAGTCACTTGCATAAATATTTTTGACCTCAAGCAAAGGTGCAAATAAAAGCCTGAAAAGCAATAATTTTGCAAGAAGCATATTAATCATTAGTTATTGATCAAGAGCAAACGACAAATGACCAATATAACTCTTGAAGAGGCTGCACCAACGACTAAGCTTAGTACAAATGACCAATGATATTATGTCCGCTAAATTACTTATTAAACCTGAAGAACCCCACCCCGCCAAAGCTATGCTTTGTCTCCCCGCTTGCGGGGAGGAGGTGGGGTGCAATGACTTTGGAAATCATAACTAATTATACGGACATGATATGACAAATAAAGATAAAAGCGATATTGAAAATGCGAATTATTTTTACCATTGCCCATTTTTTCAAACCTAGCAATGAGGGTCGTCATGCTTCCCAACGCAAAGACCCGCAACCCCGTTTGGAGGCGTTAACTAAAAGTATTACCGCCTTACACCAATTATTTGGTAAATCTCAAAGTATTATCAACATTGCTCAACGACTAGCTTTTCCTGCTAATCAGCCGCAGTCTCACGAACTAGATATTGTTATTTGTACAACTCAAGATAATCATCTTCTGAATCAGCTTTCCTTACCATCCCATTTATATAGGCATCATTCTACTAAAGCAGAACCTCTACTTTTGGGGTTTGAGTGTCAAGCTGTTCTGCAAAGTTGTCTCGGTCAGTATGATTATTATTGCTTTCTTGAAGATGACTTAATTATTCATGACCCTTGGTTTTTTATCAAATTAAACTGGTTTACCCAACAAGCGGGTGATTTAAATTTGCTTCAGCCAAATCGTTATGAAGTCTCTCCCAAAGCTTTGGTTTACAAAGCTTATATTGATGGGGATTTGGCTTTGCGAGTAACTGCTCCTTTTCAAAATGTGCAAGATCAACAGGAACTCAATGGTGCAATTATGAATGCACCAATTACCTTTCGTCGTGCCCTCAATCCTCACGCGGGCTGCTACTTTTTAAATGCAAATCAAATGGCTTACTGGGCTAATCAAACCTATTTTCTTGACCGAGATATTAGTTTTGTTGGCCCTTTAGAAAGTGCTGCCACATTAGGAATTATGAAGACATTCAAAATTTACAAAACTTCACCAGAGCAAGCAAGCTTTTTAGAGATTCAGCATTTTGGAACTGGATTTCTGGGGCTAATTGGCGGACAGGTGGGTTTGGTAGACAGGTAAATCGAATTTAAGAGTTTGGTTTTTGTGAGCAAAATTAATGCGATCGCTAATGTATTTTTATAAGTAGCGATCGCTCAACAATCAACTAGTCTTAAATTTTAACTAATGGTCTCCGACTGGGAACGAGTTAAAATCTCTCATCCCATAACGGCGAGTTGACCTGGAAAATGTCAAAATTAAATGAGTTTTGCGTAGGCGCAAGAAACTTGTCGCCAGACATCGCCACTTGACATAGCGCGGATTTGAGATAACTAAGTTGAAATTTATGGGCAAGCAACGTGTTCTTTCTGGAGTTCAACCAACCGGCAATTACCATCTAGGTAACTACTTGGGAGCCATTCGCAACTGGGTAGAAGGTCAGAGCGAATACGAAAATTACCTTTTTGTGGCTGATTTGCACGCGATTACAGTGCCACACGACCCAAAACAATTGGCAGCTGATACCTACACTCTTGCTGCTCTTTATTTAGCTTGTGGTCTTGATTTAAATCACTCCACTATCTTTGTACAATCGCACGTTTCGGCCCACAGTGAACTCACCTGGTTGCTCAACTGCATTACACCTCTAAACTGGCTGCAAGATATGATTCAGTTTAAGGAAAAGGCCGTCAAGCAGGGAGAAAATGTGAGTGCAGGTTTATTGGATTACCCTGTGCTGATGGCAGCGGATATTTTGCTTTACCAAGCGGATAAAGTGCCAGTGGGTGAAGACCAAAAGCAACACTTGGAATTGACACGGGATATTGCAGCTCGGTTAAATCACCAATTTGGTAAACCAGATCAACCAGTTCTGAAGTTACCAGACCCTTTAATTCGCAAGGAAGGGGCTAGGGTGATGAGTTTAGCGGACGGTACACGCAAAATGTCGAAGTCTGATCCTTCGGAGTTAAGCCGAATCAGTTTGCTAGATTCACCGGAACAGATTCAATACAAGATTAAGCGTTGTAAAACCGATCCGATTCGTGGGCTGACTTTTGACGATCCAGCACGTCCAGAGTGTAATAATTTGTTAACGCTTTATACATTGCTTGCTGGAAAGAAAAAGGAAGATGTAGCGGTTGAGTGTCAGGATATGGGCTGGGGACAGTTCAAGCCATTGTTGACAGACACAATTATTGAGTCCCTGAAACCAATTCAAGAAAAATATCACTCGATAACGGCAGACAAAAGCTATTTGGACTCTGTGTTACGGGATGGAGGGGAAAAAGCTAGAGCGATCGCCAATCAAACTTTATCACAAGTAAAAGCTGCTTTAGGCTACTCTCTTCCTCTCTAAGTTTTCCCTTTTAGGTGTGACTTGCTATACCATTTAAGAAATTGAAAACCTTAATGTTATGCATCACACCCATAGCCACACAGCCTTTCGCAGAGCTGTACAAGCAGGTGAATTTCTAGTTACCGCCGAGGTAGCACCGCCGAAAGGGGGAGATCCAGCGCACATGATTCAAATGGCGGCGACTCTTAAGGGGAGAGTTCATGCCGTCAATGTTACTGATGGTAGCCGCGCCGTGTTAAGGATGTCTTCGTTAATCGCGTCGGTAATTTTGTCACAGAATGGCATAGAGCCGATTTGTCAAATTGCTTGCCGCGATCGCAACCGCATCGGTTTACAAGCTGATTTGATGGGCGCTCATGCTTTAGGTATTCGTAATATTTTAGCTTTGACTGGCGACCCAGTAAAAGCAGGCGATCATCCAGATGCCAAAGCGGTGTTTGATTTAGAAGCTGTGCGACTGCTGCAACTGATTCGGAAGATGAATCAAGGTGTTGATTGCAATGAAAAACCCTTGACTGATGGAGCTTTAGATTTATTTGTTGGTGCAGCGGTAGATCCGCAATGTAAAAGTTGGTCGGGTTTACAAAGTCGATTTGAACGCAAAATCGAAGCCGGAGCGCAATTTTTTCAAAGTCAGTTGATTACCGATTTTGAGCGACTGGAAAAGTTTATGGATACCATTGCTGCTGGTTATAAAAAACCGATTTTGGCAGGAATATTTCTGTTGAAATCAGCAAAAAATGCTCAGTTTATTAATAGATGTGTTCCGGGTGTAGATATTCCCCAACATATTATTGATAGATTGGCAAAAGCCAAAGATCCTTTTGAGGAAGGGATAAAAATTGCTGCCGAGCAAGTGCAAATAGCGCGGCAATTGTGTCAAGGAGTTCACATGATGGCAGTGAAGCGTGAAGATGCGATCGCGCCAATTTTAGATTTGGCTGGGATTGCTCCAGTGAAGCAATTGGTATCTATGTAAATTAGAAAATTAATCTTTTATTAAAGCAGATGGTTATTCCTATCTGCTTTTTTTATGCGGAAACAGACACGGTTACACTATTTTTGATAGACTTTCAATATCCAATGTTCCCTTGACTAAATTTAGGTGCAAACTGACAAAATATTTTATAGCTTATTTCAAGCTTTTCCTAGCATATTTTTTGCGATAATTGGCGACACGACTGCCAATGTCAACGCATATCAATTTGTTTCAGTTGAGCTAAAAGAAACTGCTTTTAGGATTGATGGGGTATTCATCCCCACAAGTGAAACTACAAACCAACCACTTTACTTTGTTGAAGTTCAGTTTCAATTAGACTCAAATTTTTATAGACGCTTCTTTGCCGAAATCTTCCTTTATCTACGTCAAAATGAATCAGTCAATTTTTGGCGTGCTGTTGTCATCTATCCGCAACGAAGTTTAGATCCAAACGATCGGCTACCATATCAATTGCTGCTAGACAGTTCACAAGTGCAACGTATTTATCTAGATGAATTAGATTCCACAGAGAACTCACTTCAAGTTGCGATCGTTAAATTAATTATCGAAAGAGAAGAGACAGCCCTTGACAAAGGTAGAGAATTGATTTTACAAGCAAGGCAAGAACTGGCAGATGAATCTACCAGCAAGCAAATTGTAGAATTGATAGAGACTATTCTGTTGTACAAATTTACCCGGTTAAGCCGAGAGGAGTTAGCAGAAATGTTGGGTATAGACGAGGAATTCAAAAAAACACGGATGTATCAATCAATCAAGGAAGACGGCTTAGAAGAAGGTCGCCAGGAAGGTCGCCAGGAAGGTCGCCAGGAAGGTCGCCAGGAAGGTCGCCAGGAAGCTAAGTTAGAAGCTATTCCCCGATTGTTGGCATTGGGATTGAGTGTAGAACAAGTGGCGGTGGCTCTCGATTTAACGGTGGCACAAGTAGAGCAAGCAGCCCAGAATTAAGTCTATCTAATAGTGAGTAGTGCTTGCCTCTAATTTAATCAGCAACTGCGACACCGATAGCGTACTCCTTTCGTGCGGAACGCTACGCGAACGGAGAAGCGTTAGCGAGTCCACGAGGCGAGCGTCATAGCCTGTTTTAGACATCGCCTCTTTTTGTTTTAGCTAAACCAGAAGCGATGTCTACGACGGGCTTACGCCTACGAACTTAAAATCTGGGTTACATCTTACCGTGTTGCAACACTTGTTGTAGATGTTGGCGAATCTCTTGTGCGTGTTCAATATCAGATTGCCGCAATTTTTGGAACAACTCTACACAAGGTTGAGAACCTACTTTTTCTGCATCTTTGATGTAGGTATCGTAAGCTTTAACAGCTTCAGCCTTGTTCTGCAAAACGGTGACAAAATCATACTCCAAGTCGCTAATCGCTGCTTGAGATTGTCCGTTACCTCTATTTGTAGTCATTGCTTGAACCTCTTTTAGAATTTCTAATTAACGTTATATTCACCCTTAAAGAGCGATTCATCTTCCAAAAAGAGTATATTTCAATACGTCGGAAGTACCTTGCAAAAATAATTTCCTGAGACAGCCTTAGACAAAGGAGTGGGGAGTGGAGAAAAAGTATTTTCCCTACTCCCCAGTACAGATGCGATTAATCACATCTCTCCCACTCCCCATTTTCATAACAATTTATCCAAGGGGTTGATTCTCATCACATTGACGTGAATACTGTAATTCCAACTCGTTTTGGCGTTCTCTACCTCCCCTATACACAACCGGACAAAACTTAGTGTTAGCGCTCATACAATCCATGTGTGGTGTCTTAGCGCATACCACGAGTAGTCCACCCAAAACAAATAACAAACCACAAATTGCAAGCGTATTAACCCAATGCATTTCTAGCGCTCCGTGAACTACTACCTCGCGCAGTAGAGATACAATTGTTACCTCAACTGCTACTCCCACAGAGATACTATGTTCTTGCAAATAGACCATTAATAGTCGAAATAACTCGACTAAGATCAACACAAATAGTATTTTTGCAGTCACATGTTTATAGTCTAGTGGCTGCGTGAGGGCGATAGCTATCCCCCACAATTGGATTAGCATGACGGCGAACAAACCAAAACACAAAACAATCACAATTAAGTCTTGAAAGGCTTCCATGTTGCGAACAATTGATTGCCGATCAAGCCAGCGATCGCTAAATAAAAATCGACTTTTCTGGCGCTTTTGCATGTACATTTTTCCAATCGGGACTAGTTCAGACAACACCAGCGAGTCAACCCAATAGTTTTATGTTATGCAATATTAAGTTTTTTTGCCTCAGCGAGGTTGGTAATTTAAATTTTGTGCCTGTTGCAACAATTGCTCGGCATTTTTGGCCCACTGGGGATTTTTTTGAGCATTGTATAAATCTCTAGCAAATTGCAACACTTGTACTGCATCGCCATATTGCTGTAACTGCATAAAAACTAACCCAGCACCATAATAAGCGTTGGGATAGTTAGAGTTAGCTTCGGCTGATTTTCTAAAAGCCTCTAATGCTTCTTGTAATTTACTTTGTTGGAAAAAAATTGATCCGAGATTGTAATAAGCTTCTGGATACTTGGGATTAATTTTTAATGCCTGATAAAATGCACTTCTGGCTTGATCGAGTTTACCTTGTTGGAGATAGCACATCCCTATATGGTAAGGAGGTTCTGGTGCATTTTTGCTATATTCTACGGCTTTTTTAAAAGATGCGATCGCTCGCTCACAATCTCGTTGCTGTTCTTGTACTAACCCTAAGTTATAGTGGGCAAATCCGAGTTTGGGATCGAGTTCTAAGGCGCGTCGCAAATAATCGTTAGCTAACTTTAAATTATTCCCTTCTAACAACGCTCCGCCTAAATTAGCAAAAGCTGGAGCAAATTTGGGATCGGCTTGCGTCGCTCGATAAAATGCATCCGCAGAGGGTTGTAATTGTCCCGTTTGTCGGAGTGCTAACCCCAGATTATAATGCGCTGGTGCTAATGCCGAATCTAACTGGGTTGCTTGTTTAAAGGCTGCGATCGCATCTTGTACCCTTCCCGCCTGAATTGCCTGTAAGCCTTGGTTTAACCAGTCTACAGCAGTTTTAGGATTAGATTGTGCTAGCTTTGAGGCGACAGGAAGAGATAGAGCAAGAGAGGGGGAGGAAATACTCATAATCAGCAAAGTTAAACTTACTAACCCTGCTATGCGATATTTAAAGAATGATAATCTCATTGATTTTCTGACTCGCAACACTTTCAGTTAAATTTACTTGATAAAAAGTTTTTTACAAAAGTTTTTGATTCAGCATAAAAATTTTTGATGCTTAACTTTTCTTAAGCTAAATCTTACGACAGGCTACAATTTTTTTAACTTTCGATTAAAAGGAGCATAATAACAAATTAAAGAAGGGGTAATTTTGACTCCAGAGAACCATTTTTTTCAAATAGAATTCAGGAGTCAGGAGCCAGAATTCAGTTGGTAATTCTGTACGACTGACAAAGAAATAAATCGTTTTAAGATGCTCGCGGACTTGCTACTGTCTTAATTCTGAATCCTGAATTCTGATTTCTGGATTCTTCTTTAACCCTTGATACATAAAGAATCATGCGGTTATAAAAGACTTACCGCAAGGGAGGTTTTATGAACGAAAAAGTAAAATCGGGTTCGCGGAACGTTGCAATTGTCGGGCCTTATTTAAGTGGAAAAACCACTTTACTAGAAAGCTTGTTATTTGTCACAGGGGCAATTTCCCGCAAAGGCAATATTAAGGACAGCAATACAGTGGGAGATAGTGCAGCCGAGTCGCGCGATCGCCACATGAGTGTAGAAGTCAGCGCCGCTAGCACTGAGTATAACGGCATTCGCTTCACTTTTATTGACTGTCCGGGAAGCGTAGAATTTGCCCAAGAAACGTACAATGCTCTAATTGGAGTGGATGCAGCAATTGTAGTTTGCGAACCCATCCGCGATCGCGTTCTCACCCTAGCCCCTCTATTTAAATTCCTGGACGATTGGGAAATTCCCCACCTCGTCTTCGTCAACAAAATGGATCGGGCAAATATTCACGTCCTAGAAACGTTACACGCCCTAAAAGCAGTATCTAGCCGTCCCCTGGTAGCGCATCAATTTCCCATCATGAACGGGGAACAACTCACCGGCTTTATCGATATGGTGAGCGAACAGGCATATCAATATCATCCAGGCGCACCTGCCGACCCCATTCCCTTCCCCGAAAGTTTAAAAGAAGAAGAACATACAGCACGGGCAGAAATGCTCGAAGCCTTAGCAAATTTTGATGACCATTTACTCGAAGAACTTTTAGAAGACATCGAACCATCTCAAGAAGAAATCCTCAAAGATTTAAAAATGGAATTAGGGGCAGATTTGGTAGTGCCCGTTTTCTTTGGTGTGGCAGAACAAGATTATGGTGTTAGACCTTTATTAGAAGCCTTGTTACGAGAAGCCCCCGAACCAGAAACCACAGCAGAACGTCGTTTAAAAAACATCAAAGGTGATAAACCTCTAGCACAGGTATTAAAAACTTTCTACACTCCCCAAGGTGGCAAACTTTCTCTGGTACGTGTTTGGCGGGGCAAATTAACTGATGGCATTGTCCTCAATGGCATCCGCACTGGTGGGATTTACCGCCTCATGGGACAACAACAGCAGTTCGTTAATGAAGTTGGTGCTGGTGAAATTGTCGCATTGAGCCGTTTAGAAGGCATTAAGACAGGCGATACACTCTCCACAGAACAGCAATCGGCGATGGAATTACCCAAAGCTGTACAGTTGGAACCTGTGTATGCCCTCGCTATTACACCAGAAAAGCGCAACGATGAAGTTAAACTCAGCAGTGCCATTACCAAGTTGTTAGAAGAAGACTCTTCACTGGCTTGGGAACAACACGGGGATACTCACGAAGTTATCTTGTGGGGTCAAGGCGAGATTCATTTGCAAGTCACCCTGGACAGACTGCGCCGCAAATATAACCTGCCAATGACAACCCACTTGCCGCAAGTGCCTTACAAAGAAACCATCCGCAAAATGGTGGCTTCAGTTCATGGGCGCTACAAGCACCAAAGCGGTGGTCACGGACAATTTGGTGATGTTTTTCTCGAAATCAAGCCTTTACCACGCGGTACAGGTTTCAACTTTAATGAAACTATTGTCGGTGGCGTGGTTCCCAAACAGTATATTCCTGGGGTGGAAATGGGCGTGCGGGAATTTTTGACACACGGGCCTTTGGGCTTCCCAATAGTGGATTTAGCGGTAACTCTGACTAATGGTTCGTATCACAACGTTGATAGTTCCGAACAAGCTTTTAAGCAAGCTGCCCGATTGGCAATGCAAACAGGGATATCTCAAGCGGAACCTACCCTATTAGAACCAATCTTGCGGGTGGAAGTGACAACACCGAGCGAATTTACCTCCAAAGTGCTGCAACTGTTGAGTGGTAGACGGGGACAAATTTTAGGCTATGAAGGTAGACACGATTGGCAAGGCTGGGATAATGTCTCTGCATACTTGCCACAAGCAGAGATGCAAAATTTTATTGTAGAGCTGCGATCGCTCACTCTCGGCGTTGGTTCCTTCCACTGGGAATACGACCATCTCCAGGAAGTGCCGGAAAAACTTGCCGAACGTGTCATTCATAGCAATGGCAATGGTAGTAACGGCAACGGTAAGTAATTTTGGATTTTTTTAAAATCAAAGCCCTGTATTTAAAAGTGCAGGGCTTTTTGTTAATGAATATTTAATACACTCTGAACATGGTGTTGAAATGCTACTTCTTTTTTGCTCCAATGTTCTTGGAATATATGTATATTTTCCAATTTTATTGCCTTTCCATTTCGAGGGAACTTAATAACACAATCAAATACTTTATTAGTATCTGGGGGAGTAGCCCAATTATCAGCTATCCAAGCTACTTGTACAAGACGATAAATATTAAATTCATCTCCAGCATTTTTGTCAAAAGAAAATTGCTTATCCAGTACTTTTACAATATGTGTTACTTTGCTACGTTGTCTTAAAATTATCAGTTCATCTTGTTGTGGAGTATTAGCATTTATTTCGTCTCCACCTTGAAAATTTCTCCAATGTAAAGCGAAAATCTTTAAGTCGGGATATATGGTAGGTATACTGTGATAAGCCCAATCTTCACCATTTAAAGGTTTTACGTTTTTAGTCCAAATTAATCCATTTAAATCCATAACTATTTTCCAATCTTGTTTTAAAAGAGAAGCTACAGTAATAGTTTTCCCGAAAATATTGCTAAAATAACAAAATTTTGTTTTTGTAAATATCACCAAGGCTGAGATTCCCGACTTCTTTTACAAGTCGGGAATCTTTTTCAATCTATAAAGGGATTCGTAAACCGCACGCCCTCAATCGTCGCACCTGATGCAAAATTCTCAGTGTAAACTTCTTCAATTTGGTTGAGTCGCGCCGTTGCCCAAATTTGCGCGTCCCAAAACCCGAAGTGATGAGTTTCCACGCCGCGAATTGCTTCTAAGGAAATGAGCCGTGTAATATCAACGACATGGCAAGCAGCTAAATAGTTACGCATTCGTACCAGCGCTTCAGGCGGAGTTAACAACAATCGCCGAGTCCGGGTTGTGGCCATAAAAAACTCTCCCAACACCTGGGTACTAATTACCGCCTTGCCAGAACGAATCAATTGGTCAGTAAGTGCGTAGGCTTTGCCCGCCGTAGGCATCGCTCGTTCCTGTTTTGCGGTATCCAGTGGATCGTAGATGTAAACAAGAATGTTGGTATCAAGTAAAATTCTACCGTTCATACAGGTCTTCACGCTTCCAGTCCCGACCTCCAAGTTGAGCCGATCGAGTTTTGATTTGGTCAATAAATTCCCTTTCGGCTTCCCACATTGCAAGATTGGTTTGGGGTGCAGTTATTTCACCAAGATGAAGGTCAATAGCTTGGCGAATAATCTCTGCTTCACTTACACCCGCTTGTTGGGCGATCGCTTTTAGCAGATGTTCTTGATGCGGTTCAATATAAATCTGCTTACGAATTTTACTCGACACAATAAAATGCCTGATACTCTACAAGCTGCAATTCAAAACAAACTCAAGACAGAGCAAGAAAATCAGCAGATGAAATTTGTTTTAGAGAAAGAGCGTCAAGAGGCACAACGAAAGCTGATTGAAGCGCGAGGTATAGCTGATTCCCAAAAAATTCTCTCAGGTGGACTTAGTAACCAAATGCTACAATTACGAGCGATTGAAGCCACAGAAAAGCTAGCTCAATCTAATAATTCTAAGTTGGTAATTATTGGCTCTGAAAAAAGCGCGGTGCCTATTATGATTCAGCCATAAACAGGAACCTCAAAGCCATAAAATTTTCTGATCAAGTCTTTCAAAAGCTTTCGTAATCACTAAGGTAGCGATGTCTACGACGGGCTACGCCTACGCACCTGCTGTCAGGGTTACAGGCTTCATATTTTACCCATTAATTACGAAATAACACTGTGAGATATTTTACTTTAGTGCATCTCATCTGAGAAGAGATAATACAAAATTATTAAGATTTATCTTGAAAGGCGGGTTTTATCGCGTTTTTATCTTAAGTAAAATTTCACAACTACATTTACTAAAGCCATACTATATTTATTAACGCTAAAGTCAGAGTATGACTACTAAAATCACAACCCTAATGCAAGCTGATAAATACCCTTTTGCTCAAGAACTGATTACTGATAAGGAAGGTAATATCCGCAAAGTAATCATAGATTTTGATGACTATCTACGCTTGCTAGAAGCTATTGAGGATGAAGGACTGATCTTAGCAATGAAAGCAGTAGAACATGAAACACCTCTGAATATTGATGAAGCATTAGCACAACTAGAACAAGAGTGATTACCCAATATCTACCAAGCTTTATCAAGGATCTCAAGGCTCTGAAAAGTACACCTTACTATGAGACTATTAGAGTCCTTGCTTTTGAAGAAATACCACAAATATCAACCTTTGAAGAAATTACTAACCTCAAAAAACTTCAAGGTTATGAAAATGCTTATCGCATCCGTGTCGGTGACTATCGTATTGGACTTATTTTTGATGGAGAAACAGTCCTATTTCAGCGAGTACTACACCGGAAAGATATTTATCGTTATTTTCCCAAATAAAACCATTTTCAATGATTTTACGAATAGAATTCGCGCTCATACAAACATAGACGCTTTGCAGCTTACCACAGGGTAGTCTACTTACGCGGGCTAATAAAAATTAAAGTTTTAAAACCTGCAAAAGCAAGTTTTAACTGTATGCAAGATGAACTGCAATTTCTAATCGCCACTTTTTTAATTACAAATTACGAACTACGAATTAATAATGCAATTTGATACCCAACTGCTACCACACATTAATGCCACAGCTAAAAGAGAAAATGGTAAACAATATTATGTAGATGCCAAGGGAAATCGCTTTCCCAGTGTTACTACAATACTTAATGCCACTAAATCACAAGTAGACAGAGACAGATTATTAAACTGGAAAGCGCGTGTTGGTACAGAAGAAGCAACCCGCATTACTACATCTGCTAGTCGTCGGGGAACCCAAACACACAAACAAATTGAGCGCTACCTCCTTGGTCAAAACCCTGTTTGTCCCGAAGCAAGTCGCCCTTATTGGGAGAGTATCAAGCCAGTTTTACAAGAAATCGACACAGTTAGACTGGTGGAAGGCTCAGTTTTCCATCATAATTTGAGTTATTCTGGCAAAGTTGATTGTATTGCCAGCTATCAAGGTATTCCCTGTATTTGTGAGTGGAAAACAGCAGACAAACCCAAAGGTTCAATTGAGCATTTATATGAACATCCACTACAACTTACGGCATACATAGGAGCAGCTAATGAGTATTATCGAGATTATGGCATTCAGCTAAAGCACGCTCTGTTAGTAGTAGCGATTCCAGAAATGCCAGCTGAGGTATTTTGGTTTGAATCAGCAGTTATTCAAGATTACTGGGAGCAGTGGGAAAAAAGAGTTGCTGAGTATTGGGAACGCAGAAGCATTTGGGGTTAATCAGCCCCTTTGGGGAAGTCAAAAATCCATTACAGCTAACACAGCTTTCGGCAATAACTTATCTTTAAACCAAACAATTCTCGCGGGGACATCATTTAATTTTACTCCCGCCTTTTCTAAATTAAGGCGCTCGGAAATAGCCAAAATTAAGTCATCACGTCCAGCCCGCCGCACCTGAGAAAACTTCTTTTGTAAATATTCAGGCCGCCAATAACCAACAATTTCTAACAAAAAGGTGCGGCCATCAGCATGAACTAAGCGAAAATCAGGAATCATCACACTACCGGGAATTGGGATCAAATCAACTTCTCGCTCTAACGCCCAGCCACTTTTCAATGCATCCCACTTATCAGCAAAAGATGCTTCTAGCATACTATCGTAGGGCTTTCCTGGTGGATAGTGGGATACCAAACCACATTCAGAATTGAGAGTGAAACGTCCAGTTTTCCAACTATTTGTATAAGCGTCACGGGTTTGGAGAATCGACGAAAGACTCCATTTGGTAACGTGAAGTAAAGCCGGAATAAGTTTAGCGATCGCTAACCCATATCGCGTACTAGGATTAAATAAACTCGTCGGCCCATCAATGGTAATTGTAAACCCGTGGTCAGCATCACCTTCAATATAAGCCATCAATTGAAACAACTTCAAATAGCGAAATAACAGCTTATATTCTCCCGGAACATTGCGATGAGCATTTAACACCAGTTTACTGGCCTTATAAAACACACCCTGCACCTGAGATAAGTTATATCTATTTAATAAATCTGGCGCTGTTGGTGCATCAAAAACAGTCAAAATCTTATTTTCAGATAAATCAGCATATAATCCATTCCGAACTTGTTCTAATAAAACTTCCCGCTCAAGTTCTTGAGTTAACTCATCAGCAATTTTACTCAAAGTAACTTGGGTAGATTCTCGACTAGAAACCGACTTTGCAGCCAGAGAAAACACCCGTTCTCTTAACATCTGGGGTTCCAAAGGACTAACCACCTCAAAAGTGCAAAAACTACTTTTGAGAATATAAGCTAACCCCCGCTTCACCCGATAATCTGTAGAATCTCCTTCAAAATCAGTCAGTTGTCGCTCAAGCACACCTTGAGTCTTTCCCACTGCTGATTGAAAATAATTAATTAACTCAATCGCCAAATCTGAAGTTGCTCGATCAATCTTCAGTCTCTTCGGGATGATCTCCTCCCCGTTTTGGCGATGCATCAGTAAGTCTGTCGGTAACATCTGTTGAATTTTGGATTTTAGATACTTCGACTACTTCGACTACTTCGACTACTTCGACTTCGCTCAGTACAAGTTCGCTCAGTACAAGTTCGCTCAGTACAAGTTTTGGATTTTGAACTGAATAATTAATTTTTAACTGTTCCGCCGCCTTCAAACTCCTTTCCTTCCCACTCCCATACACAACCTGTAAATTCCCTTTCTTTTCCCCTTGTCCCCTTGTCTCCTTGTCCCCTTGTCCTCTTATCTTCTCTCCTCTCCGCCTAGCCGAAGTTCCCTCTTCACTTGTATCCTCCGCCACCACCTCATACAAAATCGCCTGTTTATTCTCAATATTCCCCTTCCGTAAAACCCTACCCAATCGCTGAGTATACTCCCTAGCCGAACCAGTTCCCGATAAAATAATTGCCACAGATGCCGCCGGCACGTCAACCCCTTCGTTCAACACATGAGAAGCAACCAAAGTATTATATTTACCCTCCCGAAACTTTGTTAATATCTCATGGCGTTCTTTCACAGGAGTTTGATGAGTAATTGCTGGAATGAGCAACTCTTGAGAAATGCGGTAAACCGTCGCATTATCCGCAGTAAAAATCAAAATTCTTGCCGGATAATGTTCTGCCAATAAATTAATCAAAATTCGCAATTTTCCATCAGTACCCAAAGCGATATCTTTCGCTTCTCGGTGCGCTAACATCGCCCTACGTCCAGATTGCGATCTAGCACTCATTTGCACGAACATTTGCCAACCTTGCAAACTCCCCAAAGAAATTTTCGATTGCTTCAAAAAGTCATTGCGGGTTTGAATTAACTGGTTGTATCTTTCCCGTTCAAGTTGCGATAACTTTACCTTAATTTGGACAATTTCATGCTCTGCTAAAGCCTTCCCTGCCAAATCTTCAGCGCGTTTGCGATATACTTCTTGACCAATGAGGATATTTAAGTCAGCGTGTTTACCATCGGTACGTTCCGGTGTCGCGGAGAGTCCCAGGCGATAAGGTGCGATCGCATATTCAGCAATCACCCGATTAAAATCTGTAGGTAAATGATGACATTCATCAAAAACAATCAACGCATATTGATTTCCTAACGTTTCGGCGTGAATTGCGGCACTATCGTAAGTTGCAACTAAAATTGCCGTTCTATCCCGCGAACCACCTCCCAGCAATCCCACCTCAGCATCAGGGAAAGCCGCTACTAAATGTGCATACCACTGATGCATCAAATCCAAAGTTGGCACTACAATCAGCGTCGTGCGCGGCGTTGATTGCATCGCCATTTGCGCCAAATAAGTCTTTCCCGCCGCCGTGGGAAGCACAACTACCCCTTGCCTACCCGCCAGTTTCCAAGCCGCTAGCGCCTCAGTTTGGTGGGGATAGGGTTCCATTTCTAGAGTAGGAACCAAATCTACAGGATAAAATTGCTTGGCCTCATCGATAAAATTCACATCTTCCGCTTGTAGTGCTTCTACTAGCGATCGGTATCTAATTGCTGGGATGCGGAATTTTTCAACTCTATCATCCCACGTAGCATAGTCCATCCAACCTTTGCCGCGTGGTGGTGGATGCAAAATTAATGTGCCACGATCAAAATTTAATGTAGGGGTACGAGCCATGATTATTGGGCATTGGGCAATTCAATTTTGGATTTTGGATTTTAGATTTTGGATTAAATTTCAATTTAAAATCCAAAATCTAAAATTCTTACTCCCTTAATTACTAATAACGCAAAAAGTGCATGATTAATCCAACTAACTCCGACAAAACCCAACTAGATGCGCTCATTAGTCACGGAATGTCCTATCGGCAAACCAACAATAACCTGTCCGAATCTTACAAAGAACAGCGACAGAGCTTTTTGTTGAAACGGCTGCAATTGCAGGCGCAGATTATGTTGGTAGCTGGCTTGACTTTAATTGCTTTTTTTCTTTGGGTAAATTCACAACTAGAAGGCAAGATATACGCTTTTAAAATTGGGTTTGTAGTAGAATTATTTACTCTTATTTGTTGGGGTTTATGCAAAACTCCTATCGGTCGCCGCTATCCTGATTTAATTTTTTTGAGTTTATGCTGGTCTGTAACTTGTACCGTTCAAATTGATATAGCTTTGCTGTTCAATAATTTAGAGCCGAGAATCAATATTTGGACTTTGATGTTTCTTACTCAAGCTACAATCATTCCAGTCCAATGGTGGATGCATTTAATATCTCAAATTGGAACAATACTTTGCTATTTAACTTTATATATTTTATATAGCCCCATCTTGAAAAATCCGTCAGCTTTTTATATTGAACAAGGATTATATTTTTTTTGGACTTGTATAATTTGTGTTTTTTCTGTCTATTTATACGAACACTTACGAAAAAAAGAATTTTACGCTCGTAAGGCAATGGAACTAGCACAGCACAAATCAGAACGGCTGCTACTAAATATTTTGCCAGAGATGATTGCAGAACAATTAAAACAACAGCCGGCAACTATTGCCGATAATTTTCTAGAAGTTACGGTGCTATTTGCTGATATTGTTGGCTTTACAGAGCTTTCATCTCACACCTCACCGGCGGAATTAGTCGAGTTATTAAATACAATATTCTGTCTGTTTGACCAATTAGCAGAACGTCATGGGGTAGAGAAAATTAAGACCATTGGCGATGCATATATGGCTGTAGCTGGGTTGCCAAATCAATCTAACAATCATGCTCCAGCAATAGCTAACATGGCTTTGGATATGCAAAAGGCTGTAGCTACCTTTAACAAAGAAAATAACCAATCCTTTAGCATTCGTATTGGCATTAGTACAGGGCCAGTAGTAGCAGGAGTGATTGGGCTGAAAAAGTTTGCTTACGACCTTTGGGGAGATACAGTCAATATAGCTAGTAGAATGGAATCACATGGTATTGCAGGTAGTATCCAGGTTTGTGAAGCAAGTTATCAGATTTTAAAGGATAAATACTTATTGGAGAAACGAGGTTTAATTCAAGTGAAAGGTAAAGGTGAAATGATGACTTATATACTAAAGGGAATTAATTTAAAAACTTAATAAATAGGAGTCAGAATTCAGAATGGGCTACGCCCCGCTGCGCTAACAGAATCCAGAATATTTTACCCATAAAGTTAGGTATGTATTTTTCCGATGCATTATTAAGTGTTAAGCGATGTCTATGACGGGCTACGCCTACATATTTTCTAGCTGATTTTGGGAATAATCCTTTAGCTAGCTGCATAAAGGAGAAGCCACATTGAAAGGAACACGTTCCCTTCTAGCGCCTTATGCTGTGGCACTATTGGCTGTTGGTAGCGTATTGCTACTAACACTATTGCTACAGCCACTACTGAAACAAATGATTTTCCTGCTGTTTTTTGCTGCCGTGGCGGTTAGTGCCTGGTATGGCGGCATGGAAGCAGGATTACTGGCTACTGCTTTGTCTACTTTAGCCGTCAGCTACTTTTTCTTAGAACCAGTATTTTCGCTCTTGGTTGCGAGTCTAGACAACATACTGCGCTTAGGCTTGTTTGTGCTGGTGACAACAATTATTAACTTGCTGAACTCAGAATTACGCACTGCTAAACAACATCTTCAAACGAGTTTGCAGAAACTACAGGTGAGCGAAGCCAGATTTAGAGGGTTGGTAGAGTCCAACATCATTGGGGTAATTGTAACCAATATGGACGGGGCAATGCCTACGGTGGTCACTGAGCCTGTCCTGAGCGTAGCCGAAGGGCGCAGCCGAAGTGCGGGCTACGCCTACGTAGAACTCACAACTAAAGGTGTATGTCAACCTTTTGAGAACGAATACATCCACAAAGATCGTAGCCACGTTCCCATCCTGTTAGCTTCTGCTTTGTTAGAAAATAACCAAGATGATATTATCTCTTTTGTAATCGATTTAAGTAAACACAAACAAGTAGAGCTTGCCCTTTCCAAAAGCGAAGAACGCTACCGCGCTTTTTTAGAGCATAGTTCAGAAGGTATTTGGTGCATTGAACTGGAAGTACCAATTTCAGTAGATTGTCCAGAGGATGAACAAATTCAACATTTTTACCAATATGTTTACCTGGCAGAATGCAACAATGTTATGGCGCAGATGTATGGCTGTTCTCGTGCCGAAGAAATTCTCGGTGTCAGACTAGGAGACTTTCTTGTTGCCTCCGATCCACATAATATTGCCTACCTGCGTAACTTTATCCGTTCTAACTACCGACTAATCGATGCCGAGTCCCACGAAATAGATAAACAAGGTAATTCCAAATATTTTTTGAATAATCTGGTGGGAATTGTCGAAAATGGGTTTTTAGTGAGAGCGTGGGGAACTCAACGCGATATTACAGAACGCAAACGAGCGGAAGCAGCACTCCGTCAACGAGAAGATGAACTGCGCCTAATTACCAATGCTGTGCCCGCCAAGATTTCTTATGTTGATAGCGAGCAGCGTTATCGCTTTAATAATAAAGAGTATGAAGACTGGTTTGGGCTTCCTGCTTCCGAAATTTCTGGTAAACACATTAGAGAAATTTTGGGAGAGTCGGTTTATCAGTCAATTCTCCCTTACGTAGAAGCAGTACTTTCAGGAGAGCAAGTAACTTACGAAACCCAATTACCTAATAAAGATGGCACAAACCATTACGTGAATGTCACTTACATTCCCCAGTTCAGTCAGGAGGGGAAAGTTGCAGGATTTGTTGCTCTAATCACAGATATTACACTTCACAAGTTAGCAGAAGCAGCTCTCAAACAAAGCGAGAAACGGTTAAAGACGCTGACAGAAAAAGTCCGCGTGATTCCTTGGGAGGTAAATGCCACTACTGGAAATTTTACTTACGTAGGGCCACAAACTGTTGAGATTCTAGGCTATCCATTATCAGACTGGTACACCGATAATTTCTGGACAAAACATATACATCCAGAAGATCGGGAGTGGGCTATCCAGTATTATCAAGAATCTTCACTGTCACTAAATAATTACGAACTTGAATACAGAATGTTGGCAGCTGATGGCAGAGTTGTTTGGCTATATGACATTGTGAATGTGGTGCGGAACGAAAAGGGGCCGCAGCTACTACACGGATTCATGATTGACATCACCGATCGCAAGCAAGCAGAGCAAGAACGCGAAGAACTGCTTAAACGCGAACAAGCAGCACGCGCCGATGCCGAAACTGCCAACCGGATGAAAGATGAGTTTCTCGCCACACTTTCCCACGAACTCCGTACACCCCTAAATGCTATACTTGGCTGGGCACAGCTACTTAGAACTCGCAAATTCGATCAAGCTACTACTGGCCGGGCACTAGAGACAATTGAACGTAATGCGAGATCCCTGACACAACTAATTGAAGATGTTCTCGATGTGTCACGGATTATTAGAGGCACACTCCATTTAAGTAGAGAGCGGGTAGAACTTGTACCACTTGTAGAGGCAGCAATCGATACTGTGTACCCAGCAGCCCAGGCTAAAGAGATTAATATCAAGTGTAAATTCGACCCGAAAGTAGAGGTAGTTGTGGGTGATGCCAACCGCTTGCAACAAGTTGTGTGGAATTTGCTCTCCAACGCCGTCAAGTTTACACCCAAGGGCGGCAGAGTTGATGTGCAATTAGAGTGCATTGAATCTTACGTGCAAATTCGGGTGAGTGATACGGGAGCGGGAATTGCTGCCGAATTCCTACCCCATGTATTTGAACGCTTTCGTCAAGCTGACAGTTCTAGCACGCGATCGCATGGCGGACTAGGATTAGGGTTAGCGATCGTCCGTCACTTGGTAGAATTACACGGTGGCACAGTTTTGGCCGAAAGTCCAGGAATTGGACAGGGGGCGACATTCGTTGTCAGTCTCCCCATGAAAGCTATTTAGGGAGCAGGGGGGCAGGGAAGAAGTTGCAGTAGGTTTTCCCCTCTGCCCAATTTAGGGAAAGCTACCCTGCATAAGGATTACCGATTCTATCAACAGAGACGTTGGAGGAGAATGGCAAACGACCGGGATTTAAGCGTGGTTCGGCTGCATAGCCAACAGGAACTAAAACAGCGATCGCTAAATCTGGATTATCTCCTGCACCAATCACTTCTTTTACCTTGTCTTCAAGCCAACCATTCATAAAACAGGTAGATAAACCCAGACTTTCAGCTGCTAACACCAAATGGGTAGCAGCGATAATCGCATCTTTGATCGCATACTCCCGTTGTTTGTCTCCTAGTGTCTCTTGAAATTGCGGAATAGCAGTTTTAAAATAATTAGCTGTGCTTTCATTCCATGCCCCAGTTGCAAGAGCCTGTTCAATTATCGGGTTCAAGTTTTTTTCAGATGCACTCGCATCGGCAGCAAAAACAAAAGTAACTGGTGCTTGGACAATTTGCTGTTGATTCCAAGCTGCTGCTGATAAAGCTGCCTTTTGCGCCTCATCTTGCACGAGAATAATTTGCCAGTCCTGAATATTGAAACTGCTAGGCGCTGCCACAGTTAACTCTACCAACTGCTTGAGTAGTTCTGGGGCGATGGGGTCTGTTTTAAAAGTTTTGATAGAACGACGTTGAGCGATCGCACTGGGTACATCTAAAGGTTGGGTTTGGATGATGGAACTCATGAGATTCTCCTGATAGTTGAATTATGACCAAATAATTCGTAATTAGCATACAAGCGAATTTATTTATTCATGAAACAAAAACAAAAATTATTCGCAAGGGACAATTACGAATTACGAATTACGCATTAGCTACTGCTTCACTAGCAGGCGACCAAAATGGATAATCTGTATATCCTTCTTCACCACCGCCGTAAAAGCTTGCTTGATTTGGTTCATTTAGTGGTGCATTCAAAGCCAAGCGTCGGGGTAAATCGGGATTTGATATAAATAATGTGCCAAAGGCAACTAAATCTGCTGCTTTGTTTGCCAGTACTGCATCGCCTTTTTCACGAGTATAACCACCATTGACAATGAGAGTACCTGTAAAGCGATCGCGTATATGACTAGTGGGTACTATTATCCCACCATGTCTAATATCTGCTTCTGTTGCCTCATAAATATGCAGATATGCCAAATTAAACTGATTTAATGCTTGAGCCGCATAACCGAATGTCTCCAGGGGATTGGAGTCACGCATATCGTTAAAAGTCCCACTGGGAGAGAAACGTACCCCGACTCGGTTAGAATCCCACACACTAGTTACTGCTTCTGTCACCTCCAACAGGAATCGGGCACGATTCTCGATAGAACCTCCATATTTATCTGTACGTTGATTCGTACCATCTCGGAGAAACTGATCTATTAAATAACCATTAGCTGCGTGAATTTCCACGCCATCAAACCCAGCCGCTAGGGCATTTGCCGCTCCCTGACGGTACTGTTCGACTATCTGCGGTATTTCCGAAGTTTCTAAAGCACGGGGAGTAACAAAGGGTTTTGGCCCCTCATAAGTTGCAGCTTCACCTTTAGGAGTAATGGCAGAAGGTGCCACAGGTAAAACTCCATTCGGTTGTAAATCAGGGTGAGAAATCCTGCCTACGTGCCATAGTTGCAGAAAAATTCTGCCTCCGTGCTGATGTACGGCATCGGTTACTAACTTCCATCCTTCCACCTGTTCTGGTGAATGAATTCCTGGTGTCGCGGGATAGCCCTGTCCTTCAGGAGTTACCTGTGTTGCTTCAGAAATAATCAGTCCGGCGGAAGCACGTTGGACGTAGTAGGTAGCATTCAGTTGGTGTGGTACATTTCCCTCACCTGCCCGGTTTCGGGTTAAGGGTGCCATCACTATCCGGTTAGGTAGTTCCAGATTTCCTAACTGGTAAGGAGAAAATAAGTTGATATCAGTAGTCATGTCGTTTTACTCCAATTCAAAATGACGCTCTCTACGTTCGCGCAGCGTGTCGCAGACAAAGGAAAAAGTTTTCCCCATACCCAATTTTGCGTGCAGTGCATTACAGCTATTTCAAGTAAATAGACTATGCGGTTGTGGTTCAAATACTAAACAATCGACCGAATAACGCCACCATCCACCCGCAAAGCTGCACCATTAGTTGCCGATGCTACGGGGCTAGAAAGGTAAACTACGATCGCTGCTACTTCTTCATTAGTTGCAAAGCGTTTAATTAGCGAACTTGGACGCACATTTTCAAAAAACTCTGCCTCAACGTCAGCGCGAGTAATACCGCGTTCCTGTGCCAGGTTGGTGATAAAGTCTTCAACTCCTTCTGAACGAGTTGGTCCTGGGAGGACGGAGTTTACTGTAACTCCAGTCCCCACAGTCATTTCTGCTAGACCTCTGGCAATAGCAAGCTGCGCCGTCTTAGTTGTGCCGTAGTGAATCATTTCCACTGGGATCTGAATACCAGATTCGCTGGAGATAAAAATTATCCGCCCCCAGTTTTGCTCTAGCTGCTTTTGCAGATATTGCCGACTCAAACGGACTCCACTGAGGACGTTAACCTCAAATATGTTTAACCAATCTTTATCAGTAATATCAAAGAAGGTTTTTGGCTCATAAATACCCACATTATTTATGAGTATATCAACGTGAGGAACCTCTTGAATGAGTTTTTCTACGCCTGATGCAGTGCCAGCGTCAGCAACAATACCAGAAACTTTCGCGTCCGGTGTAGAATGCTTAATTTTAGCGATCGCTTGAGCTACTCTTTCTTCAGACCGACCGTTGACAATTACTGATGCACCCTCTTGAGCTAACCCAAGAGCGATGGCCAAACCAATACCTGCGGTTGAGCCACTCACCAGGGCGGATTTACCATGCAATTTCAAGTCCATTTCGCTCTTTCCCCATTAGTTGAAACAGAATTCAGCAGTCAGGAGTCTAATATATTTTGACTCCTGACTCCCTCTAAAGAAGACTGCAAACTAAATGCATCTCACAATAGTACCTAGATTAAAGATGCTGTGCTAAGGTCTTATTCAAGGTAGTTTTTGGAACCGCCCCTACGACAGTATCGACCTGGCGACCTCCTTTAAAAACCATCAATGTCGGAATGCTGCGAATTCCATAGTGGCTAGCGACAGTAGGATTTTGATCTGTGTTCAACTTCACAAATTTCACCTGTCCTTCGTATTCAGCAGCAACTTCATCGACGACTGGGCCGACCATCCGGCAAGGACCGCACCACGGTGCCCAAAAGTCCACTAATACCGGAATTTCACTTTCCAAGACTTCTTGCTTGAATGTGGCTTCTGTGACGTTTGTAATGGATGACATAAATTGCCTTCCTACTTAATTCTATAATTCGATAATATCGAATAATAAAAATATATGCCACCTGATGAGATAATGCAACTATGAGATTCCTTTATCATCCAGATAGAAAAAATATTTCTTTACCGGGCGTGTTGTATGCATTGGGCGATCCGGTGCGGCTAGAGATTGTGCGGCTGTTGGCGACTGAAGGGGAACAATGCTGTGCGAGGTTTGATTTTGCGATCGCTAAGTCTACTATGTCCAACCACTTCAAGATTTTGCGGGAGTCGGGGATAGTCTTTACACGCAAAGAAGGGACACACCATATTAACATCCTGCGGCGTGAAGATTTAGAGGTGCTATTTCCAGGGTTGCTGGATGTGGTATTGAAAGCTGCTCAACCATTACCTGTTGAACCTGCCAGTACTAAACAAACAGCTGCAAGGATTTAGAGGTATTGGGCATTGGATATTGGGTATGGGGCATAGGGCATGGGGCGATCGCTCATAACCTGATAAGCTTTTTCAGCCTTCTCAATTGATACTTGAGGTATTGGCGATCGCAGCCTGAGAACAGCTACATCGATAGTATGTCTGAATCTAAGAATCCAAGAACTGTGAGAATTTTATTATGATGTTCAAATCTGGAGGTCATAAATAAACTTGCAACCAGGATTTATAGCGTCTGGCGAGTTCCTGAAGAAAATTGAGTTCTTCACCCTCAAGATTATTAAATAAATTAAGATATTGCCAACCACGCTCGTAGCGACTCAGCATTTGTTCTGGAGTAAACCGATACACATCGGCAGTCTGCCAACAAATTGATTCCAAAAAAGGCAGATTTTTGGGGACAATAACAGGATTAATTGTTGGTTTTGCGGTTGTCATAATTCTTTTAATCAACCACTTTCGGCTTATTTTAATTTTAGCTTTCACGCCTTACATTTGGTCACTGTAGTTAAGAAGGACAAATCAATGACGAAATATAAAGCGGGCGATCTAAAAAAAATCTACGTACTGCTAAATCTTGAAGTGTGATGCCTGTATCAAAACAAAGGCATTTGATGCAGAGGTTAATTTGAAAGCTATAATTAGGATACAACGCATATTTTTAAAAGTGCAAAATCCCAACAAAAGTATATATTTCATTATTTTGAAAACCCCAAAAATCCTCTGCCAAAAGAGGAACACCATTAGGCATATCTGTTGGTTCACGCTTGTCTTCATTGGCTTCGATAATAGCTTGAATTGCTAACTTGTATCCCAACTATAAATTATCTGGGTTGGGATAAACTCTTCCTTTCCAAGCGCCACCGCGCCCTTGCCAGTGACGGAGTGCTGAGTCTAGAGTCATCAGGGTATAGAGAAAAGCGATCGCAGGTAAACTAAAAGCGAACCAGGGAGAACATTTATAAAAGCGGATCGTCGGGTAGTAAGCGAAAGTCATTAACAGCCATCCTAATATACCTGTAAGTGCGATCGCCCAATTGCTCCAAACTGCACCCAGAATCACACACACAGGTGGAACTAGATAAATCACAGGCATTCCTACCAAAGTTCCCAATAGTAGTAATGGAGAATAATTCAATTGGGTATAAGCACTACGAGCAACCATATCCCAAATCGTCGCCAGCGAGTCATAAGGGCGCAAACTACGAGTTAAGCTACTCAAACCTAGCCAGATACGCCCTTGGCTGGGGATTAGGGAGTGGGGATTGGGTTTAGTAGTTCCCCTTGTCCCTTTGTCCCCTTGTCCCCTTGTCTTCTCCACTCCCCCACTCTTCTTAACAGCCATCGCCAGAGCGCAATCGTCGATTAAAGCTTGACGAATGACTTGAATACCGCCGATTCGCTCTAAAGCTTCACGGGCGATCAGAATAGATCCCCCAGCGGCGGCGGCTATGGGATTGTTGGGATTATTCACCAAACGAAAAGGATAAAGTTTTTGGAAGAAAAAGACGAAAGCTGGAATCAAAAGTTTTTCCCAAAAGCTTTCACACCTGAGTCGCACCATTACCGAAACCATATCTAAATCTTCCTGCACAGCTTTCGCAACGAGTCGGCGGAGATTACCGGGATCGTGTTCGATATCTGCATCGGTTAGCAAAAAATAATCGGGTGCAAATAAACTTGCGCTCTTTATACCTTGCTCGACCGCCCAAAGTTTACCCGACCAACCAGGAGGTAGTGAAGCGCCAGAAATAATATGCAATTGCTGAGGTTTCCCAACAGCGTGTGCAACTCCTTCGGCAAAATTTGCTGTCCGGTCTGTGCTGCGATCGTCTACCAAAAACACGTTGAAAGAACCAGGATAATCTTGAAGTAGGAGCGATCGCAAGCTGGTTGGTATTAACTCAGCTTCATTACG
The DNA here is from genome assembly GCF_034530635.1 of Nostoc sp. EspVER01. Classification (NCBI taxonomy): domain Bacteria; kingdom Bacillati; phylum Cyanobacteriota; class Cyanophyceae; order Nostocales; family Nostocaceae; genus Nostoc; species Nostoc sp. EspVER01. The sequence continues at coordinate 324,625 of NZ_JAVRCS010000001.1, read as the reverse complement.
CGCTGGAACTACAGCACAAACCACAGGTAAAGATTCTAGCTGAGTTTCTGTAGCCTCTAATTGCTGGTCTGTCCGCCAAAACTGTCCCCAAAAACACAGTAATCCTAACCAAATTGTCAAGGATAAGAGCATCAATCCTAATACAATTACATCCATGACTGTCGCTTTGCTCCAATTCAAAATTCAAAATTCAAAATTCAAAAAAAAGAATGACCTATTGCAAATTTTCAGTGACTCAGACACAATACTATCTCTACTGATAGAGGAAAAAAATTTTACTTGAGTGCCGGATTCAAAACTAGTTTTGGGTGTTGAGGTTAAATAGTTTTTGATGCAAACACAAGACAGGGTAAAAGTCAATCAAGTCGCAACAGCGATCGCAGCTAGCCAAGAATATCTGCTTTCAATTCAAAATCCGGCAGGTTATTGGTGGGCAGAGTTAGAATCTAATGTCACCATCACTGCTGAAGTCGTTCTCCTGCATAAGATTTGGGGAACAGACCAAACCAGACCTTTACACAAAGTTGAAGCATATTTGCGTCAAGAGCAACGGCAGCATGGCGGCTGGGAACTTTTCTACGGTGATGGCGGAGAACTTAGTACCTCGGTTGAAGCCTACATGGCTCTAAGATTGCTAGGCGTACCAGCAACCGATCCGGCGATGATTCGGGCGCAAGCTTTTATTCTCCAACGCGGTGGAATCAGCAAAACTCGGATTTTTACCAAGTTGCACTTAGCTTTGATTGGCTGCTACAACTGGCGCGGTATTCCCTCGCTACCACCTTGGATAATGCTGTTGCCAAAAGCTTTTCCTGTCAATATCTACGAGATGTCTAGCTGGGCACGTTCCAGTACTGTACCGTTGCTGATTGTATGCGATCGCAAACCTGTTTATCTCACCGACTCAGCTATCAACCTAGATGAACTTTACGCTGAAGGTATTGATCGAGTCCAGTGGGAATTGCCTCAAAGTGGTGATTGGACAGATTTATTCCTCACCCTCGATCAAGGATTCAAGTTGGCAGAAAGCCTTAATTTAGTACCCTTTCGTCAAGAAGGCATCAAAGCCGCCGAAAAATGGATTTTAGAGCGCCAAGAAGCTACAGGCGATTGGGGCGGCATTATTCCAGCGATGCTGAATTCAATGCTAGCTTTGCGGTGTCTGGATTATGACCGAAACGATCCCATTGTGGAACGAGGTTTGCAAGCAATTGATAACTTTGCCATTGAAACCGAGGATAGCTACCGGGTACAGCCTTGTGTTTCACCTGTTTGGGATACGGCTTGGGCAATGCGTGCTTTAGTAGAATCTGGCTTTGCACCTGATCATCCAGCTGTCGTCAAGGCTGGAGAATGGTTATTACAAAAACAAATTTTAGATTACGGAGATTGGGCTGTAAAAAATCGCCAGGGAAAACCAGGGGCTTGGGCGTTTGAGTTTGAAAATCGCTTTTATCCCGATGTAGACGACTCGGCTGTAGTGGTGATGGCGCTACATTTGGCGAAACTCCCGAATGAAAAAATCAAGCAAGCTGCGATCGCTCGTGCCTTAAACTGGATTGCATCTATGCAATGTAAACCAGGTGGTTGGGCTGCTTTTGATTTGGATAACGATCAAGATTGGCTTAACTCAATTCCCTATGGCGATTTGAAAGCGATGATCGATCCAAACACCGCAGATGTTACGGCTAGAGTACTAGAAATGCTGGGTGCTTGTGATTTGTCAATTGATAGTGATAATTTAGAGCGATCGCTTACTTATCTTCTACGCGAACAAGAAACTGAAGGCTGTTGGTTTGGTCGTTGGGGTGTAAATTATATCTACGGCACCAGTGGCGTTTTGTCAGCCTTAGCGTTAATCGATCCTCAAAGGCATAAAAAAAGTATAGAACGAGGAGCAGCTTGGTTAGTTGGATGCCAAAATCCAGATGGTGGTTGGGGCGAGACTTGCCGCAGCTACGACGATCCTAGTCTCAAAGGCAAAGGAAATAGTACTGCATCTCAAACTGCTTGGGCTTTAATTGGCCTTTTGGCAGCAGGTGAAGCAACAGGTAAATTAGCTCTTGATGCGATCGAGCGAGGAATTGGCTATCTGGTGGGAACTCAACAGCCAGATGGTACTTGGTTTGAGGCGGACTTTACAGGTACTGGCTTCCCTTGCCATTTTTATCTTAAGTATCATATGTATCAACAATACTTTCCTTTAATCGCACTAGGTCGCTATCAAACAGCGATTAAAGAAGGTTAATATTCGTTTTCAGTAAGGTAGCACACCTATGCTACCTTATCGTGTATTCCATTTATACGAAAACAGCTATTATATCATGTCCGCTTGGTTACTTATTAAACCTCAAGAACCCCACCCCGCCAAAGCTATGCTTTGTCTCCCCTCCCGAAAAGCCTACCGTGTACACACAAGTCTTGTCGCAGCCATATCTTTATTAATAAATCTCGCACTGCGTTCCCATCCCGCCTCGGAATAAATTCCGAGTCTCATAGCCCAAGTCCACTTAAGTGGACTAAATTGATTATTCAGTCCACTGAAGTGGACTTCAGCTATTAGCCCTGAACTTTAGTTCTGGGCGGGATATCGGTAAGTATGACAGCTTAACTCTGACATCTGACAAAAATGTGGGTAAAAGAGTTGAAACGTATGTGGAAAGCACTTGTGTGTACACCGTAGCCCCGCACGCGGGGAGTGGGGTGCAATGACTGTGGAAATCATAACTAATTACCCGGACATGATATTACATAAGCGATCGCATCAAATATATTTACTCAAGTAAAGAAAGTTTATGCTCTTAATATTTAATTCTATTCTCTAGCAATGACAATATCGTTAGATTTAATAACCGCATAAGCTTCTTTTCCCTCAGATAATTCCAACTCTTCTGCGGAAGCTCTGGTGATAATGGAAGTTAATTCTACTTTGTGAATAATCTCCAGAGTAACCTCACTATTAACTGCTCCAAAAACAACTCGTTTAACCACACCTTTAAGAATATTGCGAGAGCTAACTTTTAGTGATTTCTTGTGAATACTACTTTCTATGTCAGGCTTTTGAGTGTAATAGATATCTTCCTGTTTTTCTTGCTGAGTTGCTGGTGATATTGGTGTTGATGACTGCTGAGTGAGACTACGCACGAGTTCCCGCAGAATCTCAGTCTTGGTGCGTTGAGACTGTTCGCAGAACTCCTCTAGAATCTTCCGCTCATCCTCTGAAGTTTGAAATGTAACCCATCCTTGTTCTTTTCTTGGCATAATAATATTATCAATTTTGGTTATCTTGGTAAAATTCTACCAAGTGTCAATTCGATACGTCGTTTTAGTAATAACATTTTTTTGTCGGTATTTTCGGCATTTTTATCGCAAACTAATCAACTATTCTCATATAGTTAACTACATATATATTTATTTTTTTGTAGATGCGAAATATTTTGTTACTTGAAATTGTCTAAATTATCACTAAAATGATACCAACTAAGATGGTATAACATTGGTCTATGGTATTTGTTGGGATAGCTACGCTTACGCAAGGATAATCTAACAGAAAATTCCACTGGCGACGCCGAATAGCCCGTCGCAGACATCGCGTGAGTGCCGTAGGATTATTTAACGTGAGTTCACAGCCGGGGGATGAAACACCTAAAATCACGTTCTCAAGACCTGCGGAGTTTATTTGAGAACAATATCACCATTGAATACGTGGCAGAACCCCTAAAAGCTATGCCAGCTGATGCGGAGGCGAAAGAAGTGTTGCATTGGATGCAAGCACAAAATTTTGATGTTATCGGCGTTGAGACGGGAGATATTATTAGTGGTTATGTAGAACGCTCTAGTTTGATCCCAGGCAAAAAAGGTAAATGTAGCGACTATCAACGGGTGTTTCATCCCAAAGAACTAATTGCCATTTCCACCCCACTGATCAAGTTGCTACCCATTTTGCAACAAACTCCGCGATTGTTTGTCTTAGATTGTAATCAAGTAAGTGGTATTGTTACCTGTGGTGATTTGCAGAAAGCACCCGTGCGAATGCTACTCTTTGGCTTAGTAACCCTGCTAGAAATGAATTTGCTGCGGCTGGTGCGGATTTACTATCCTCAAGATTCTTGGCAACAAGTCCTTAAACCTGAGCGCTTAGAAGTTGCTCAACGACTGTGGCGAGAGAGTCAGGAAAGAAACGAAGCCACCGATTTGTTAGATTATCTGCAATTCTGTGATAAGCGAGAGTTGATTTTAAATCAACCAGAACTTCTCCAGCAACTAGGATTAAAATCAAAACGGTTTGGTGAACGTTTCCTCAAGTCTGCTGAACAGTTGCGAAACCGATTAGCTCACGCCCAAAATTTAGTTAGTGGTTCCTCTTGGACAGAGTTGATTTCTCTAGCAGAAGCGATGGAAAAGCTGTTAATTCATTGTGAGGAAGTTGAGTAAAGATAAATTATCACCAAGACGCGATAAATCGCCGTCTCTACAAAAGAATGATTATTGTAGGGACGGCGATTCATAGCTTAACTTAATTTTGAATAAAGTCGATCTTAAAGGATATTTGAAAAGTTCTGTTGTCGATATTAAAAGTTTTAGCTCCCTCTAAATCCCTGTTTTAAAGGGGATCTTTGATTCCAGTTAGCCCCTTTTTAAGGTGGGTTAGTGGGGATATAAAAGTGGCTAAAGTCACTACAAAAAAACTTTTCAAACAACCTCTTAAATCCTCTAATTGAGTCAGAGACAATACTTCAATTTGCGATGTCTAGGACGGGCAACTCTTGGAGACACACTTGCGTTTGCCTACATAATTTTAGAGCAACTATTGCAAGCTTATTTTTGAGTAAACTTATAACTGTTTTTCTGTCAACTGTAGGTTAGCAAGCACCGCTCTTATTTGACACAACTTTTAAAGTTTTCAAGATAAGACTCATATCATAAACGATAGACCACTTACGTTGGTAGTCTAAGTCCATGTGAACAATATCTTCAAAATCTTTAATACTGGAGCGACCATGAGCCTGCCATTCACCTGTCATACCCGGCTTGACATTCAAACGTTCCCAGTGGTGGTTTGAGTAGTGTATCACTTCATTAGGAGTAGGAGGGCGGGTACCGACTAGACTCATTTCTCCCAGCAGTACGTTCCAAAACTGAGGAAGTTCATCTAGGCTAGTGCGGCGGAGAAACTTTCCTACACAGGTAATGCGGGGATCATTCTCATTTTTGAATATCTGATCGCTTTGAGCTTCATTCTTAACTAGATGCTTAAGTTGGTCAGCTCCAACTGACATCGAACGGAATTTCCAAATTCGGAAGTGACGCCCATTCAAACCACAGCGAATTTGACTGTAAAATATAGAACCTGGGCTATCTAACTTAATAGCGATCGCAATAGGAATTACTAAGAATACTGTAATCGATAGCCCAATCACAGCACCCAAGATGTCAATCATTCGCTTGGCTTTACTGATGACAGAGGGATGAACTGGAACTTTAACTTTAGGAAGAGTATGGGTATTATCTAGAACTTGCATATCAAAACGATGAGAAGTAAAGGTATTAGACATAAATAATTACAGGTTTAGTAGGTAAAGTTTATGAACTCGATAATATGTACATTTACTTATTTCAGTAACCTGTAAAAGCGGGAATAAAACTTTTTAATCGGTTAAGCAAGTAAATATGTCACCAGTCAATCTGTTCTTTAAGATATTTGCAATGACGGTAGCGATCAATACTTCATGTTTAAGCATTCAACATCGTTACAACGGCGTCATAATTCTCATAAATTTCAAACACTGAATCCATCTGAGTTAGTTCCAAGATCATCCGAACAGGTGCTTGCAAATTTCAAATTAACGAACGACAGGTACTTGAACGTGTAGACGAAACCCCCTTAAGTAAAGCGGTTAAGCCTAAACTATCTATAAAATCTACTTTGACTAGATGAATCACCTAAAGAGTAGTGTTACAAGCAACTTTTAATCACTGTTGGTGATTAAAAGTTCAAATCGTTTTCAAATCCAGACTTATTTCGTGCAGCTAATGTGATTTGGCTACTTTGTTCTTCACTTTGGCGTCGAGCAAACGCGTAGGTTAGTACTAAACGTAAAAAGATCAAGTTGCCTAGAAGATAGCGCTGCCAAAGTCGAGTCGGTTCCATTGCCAGTCGCCACAGCCACTCCATACCAACAGAGCGAATTGGATAGGGGGCACGGGCCACACGTTCAGCCATAAAATCGAACAGACCACCCACACCCATACAAGTGATACGAGGCAATTGGCTAGCATATTGGTTAATCCAAATTTCCTGTAGGGGTACGCCCATCGCCACTAACAGCAGGTGCGGGCGGGCTATCCGAATACCCTCTAATACTTGCTGCGTTTGTGATTCAGGAAAATAACCGTGCTGAGTTCCAGCAATTATCAATCCAGAATATGCTTTCTTGAGGTTAGCTGCCGCTTCTTCAGCGACACCCGGCTTACCACCTAAAAAATAGACTGATAAACCTTTTGCTGCCCCTTCTTTGCACAAAGCCGGAACTAAATCAGTGCCATTGAGATTATGCACCAATGGTGTACCCAATAAAGCACTACCCCAACGAACTCCGCTCCCATCTGCCAACAACAAATCACTCTGTTCTAACGCCTTTGCCAATGCTGGGTTTTTGGCAGCAGTTACCATAGTGTGGGCGTTAGCATAATACACTCGACCACCCTGCCGCTTCAGCAACTGCGCCAGTAATAGTTCAATCGCCTCGTATAGAGGCATACGATCAAAATCAGTATCGAGAAAACTAACTCGGTCTGCCATATAATTTAATGCTCGCCATCTGGAGTTTCAAAATAGTAGGATTCAGAGCATTGCCCATATTTTCTGCTCACCGGAAATTTACTGACAGTGTTATACATTAATCGACACAAAAAATTGTGGCTGCTGGTAAGTGAGCATTACCTGCAACAAAGCTGAAATCTTTAATCTGTCAGGGCTTTTGAGATACTTAACTTTTTAATGTGTAAGTACCATAAAAGATTTGATTTAAATTGAGAGTTTATTCACAAGGTTGAGTAAAAACCTAGTGAAACCTACGTATACTTTCGTACGCAAATACCGATATAAAATACTATCTGATGGCTACTTAAATTATTTTTTATACAGTATCCTAATGAGGAATAAAATTATCCAGTTAACTATCCGTTTGGCTGTGGCGTACAGATAGTCTAAATTTCATAATAAGGTAATTAGGCACGATAAAACAAACGTATGTTTAATTTTTTCAAACCTATACAATAACCAATTTATAAGCTACTTGGCGAATTTACATTTCTTCACATAGCTTTGTTTTTTAACGCCGATTGACTGACTACACCACATAAAAAACTAAAAAAATCAGAGATTTTGACAACTACGGAAATTAAGATAACAAACAATTAAACAATTATTGCCACGCAGAATTGGTGTTGAACAAATGATATGTTGAGTGAAAATATTTCCAGTAGCGAGTGAGAAGTTTTGTTTATCTCGTCATTTCTATAGTCAGCTAAGAATGGCAGTCTGTGGGCTTGTCAGATTGCAATTTAATTGCTTATGCTCTTTATCTGTTAATGACTTGAGACTGCTTGGGAAAAAATCAATCTTTATTCTTTCTATCTTTCAACTGATGATTTAGCTCAACTTCTTCGCCCAAAGCCTTATTGTTACGTCCATTCAAGGCGGTTAAGCCATCGCACTTCCTTTACGATCGCTAAAACCATTTTCTAGTAGGAATTTCCCATTTGCAGAGAAGTCTAAAGATATGAAAAGACTATGAAAAGACACCGAATTATGGTTGTTGGTAGCAACGTCATGACCGTGCAGCGCGTCAGCAGTCATTGCCTAAAACAAAATGCAGAAGTTTTTCCATATTATTGTATTCCCACGCCGGAAGAGATCGCTTTGTTTGAACCTCATGTATTGGTGTTATGTCTACCCATACCTGAGCAATTCCAGCATCAACTACTTCAGCCTTACATTTTGTGGTCAGAACAACTTGTGAATGACATCTCACCACTGGCTACCACTTTGACAGAATTATCTGACTGTTTACATAAATTCCTATAAGCTTAAATCAACCCTTGGCGTACGGCTAAAGCTGCTGCTTGAACGCGATCGTCAACGCTAAGTTTGTTGAGAACCATACGTACATAAGACTTGACGGTTCCAAGTGAGAGGTAGAGTTGGTTTGCAATCTGCTGGTTTGAGCGTCCTTGTGCAATAAGTTTAAGAATTTCGCGTTCGCGATTACTGAGAATAGGTTGCGCTACTACCTGAGATACAGGAGCATCGGGAGTGACAGCGGTTGACCTAAGCATCCGAGCAACTTTTTGAGCGATTAGAGGATCTAAATAAGCACCACCTTGAAGTATCAATTGAATAACAGCGATGAGCTGTTCCCATTCAATGGTTTTAAGACAGTAACCATCAGCACCAGCTGCAAGCATCCCCATGACCTGGATATCGTCGTCGAAGGCACTTAAGGCTAGAACACAAGTAGTCAAGCAGTTACTTTTTATGTGCTGGGTGGCTGTAATCCCATCCATAACTGGTAGATCGATATCCATTAAAACTACATCTGGTTGGAGTTGACTAGCTAATTCAACAGCCTCTCCACCGTCTAATGCCTCTCCAACTATACTAAAACCAGGTTCTAGGCTAAATTGCCCTTTCATCCCTCGGCGGATTAAAGCGTGATCGTCAACTAATAGAACCCGCACAGTTTTCTCTTTGTCAATATTAGGTATCATTATTACTACATCTGTTTATATTCTGTTCATCGTTGCAATCAAGTTTATTTATGGCACTTGGGAGAGTAAACCAGAAAGTACTTCCCTTTCCAAGAGAACTTTCTACACCAATGTTTCCTCCGTGAGCCTCAATAATTTGACGACATAAGTACAGACCAAGCCCACTTCTGCCACGATGCCCTCGTCCTTGAATAAAGCGGTGGAATAGCTTTTCCTGAGCTTGCTGTGCAATTCCTGAACCGTAATCACGCACCGAAACCCGCACTTGCTCTTCTCCATCAGGCGTTATCTCAATCAGAATTTCCCCGTTAGGCTTACTTACTCGCACAGCGTTATCAAGTAAGTTTTGTAGAACCCTTTGAATTTCTAGTTCATCACCATAGACAGTTGGCAACAATTGAGAAGTTTTACAAATGAAGGCTAACTCACGTGTAGATGTTGCTTTTATTTGACTAATTACTTTAATTAAAATCTTTTCCCAATTCAGGCGATCGCACATTAAACAAGCGCTGCGTGCTTCATAACGGGAGATATCTAAAAGGAGTTCCACAAGCTTAAGCAGATCCTCATTAGCTTCATGGTACTCTTGAAAAACTTCCTTCCAAGTGTCATTTACTGAACCAAAAGCTCCTTTGAGCATACAATCTAAAGTGTTACGAGTGGCAAGTAAAGGAATACGTAGGTCGTGGGAAAGTGCAGATATCATGTCTTCAAGCTGTTGGTTACGCACCTCAATACTTTGTTGACGATGACGAGTCTTATCTGCGATCGCGTTAAGAACTCCAGCTAGTTGCCCGATCTCGTCTATAGAAGAATGGGAGAGTTGCACTTCCATTTGTCCCGCTTGCCAAAGTTTGCAAACTTGGGTCAATTTGCTTAATGGAAGTTTGACTCGCCAATGCAACAACTGGAGATTTAAAATTGCTCCTAACAAAATGATTAATGTGCTGAAAATATTGCTCGCAGTGTTAATATTATTCAAATACTGTACGCGATTTTTGCGAACCCTCAAAAGCATTTCTTCGTGCTGAATGAGTTTCCCAATCTCGTTGTGCAAGGAATCAAATAAAGTGCTTTTTGTTAGAGCAGAGCTGCTCACAGAACCAGAAAGCGTTTTTTGCTTCAACTCCCTTTGCCACTGGTTATAGATATATCTAATTTTATTGAGTTGTTTTATTTGATTGGGGTTGTCTTGTACGAGATTGTACAGATGGTTGAAGCTGTTGTGAAAGCTGGGCCTCTTCTGACGATCATCTATAAGATTAGTTTGTCCCTGAGTGGAATTTTCTAGAAAACCTTTTTCTTGATTATCGATCACAGCATTGAGTAGACGTTCTCCTTCTCGCCCTACGAGTAAAGCATGAGTTACCCGATCGTATACTTCATGATTTAGGTGTGCTATCAAGAGGTTGAAGACTTGCTGTCCGAATAAACACAACACTAGCAGTAAAATACTAGTATGCAGAGGGTTTAAAAAATTACCTTTCCTAGATGAATGAATTAAGAAAGGTATCAAGCTAATAGCTATCACTACCTAATATCTCTACCACCTTAATTAAAGTTACCTAGAATACTACTTAAAACCCGTATATTGCAGCATCGCAAAAGCTTTGCTGATGTTAAGCTGTCATTTCATAAGCGTTAACTATACATATACTACATATCTCTATACCTCATACTAACAACCTAATTGTATTAAATAACGTCGCAAAAATCATACTACTATGTTTTTTACAAAAATTAACATAGAGTACAAAAATTAATAATCTTTTAGCTTTGTGGTTTTCTTCCAGGTGATGTCAGTTGTACAAACAAGAGTATTTTTTTACAGGCTACCTCGATATATTCCTCTACCGTTAGTGCCAATAAAGACTAGTCCGAATTTCTGCCAGCTAGCCTCCATTACATTCGGCTCATTGCCCATAGGTTGGTGTAAAAAGGCGATATTTATCCATGTTTTTCCTTTGTCGAGAGAGCGAAATACTCCTTGGTTCATACCAGCAATTTCCCCATACAAATACAGTGCAGGAATTTTGCTTCCATTCCGTGCCTTTCCAAGAGCGAATAAATAAGCTTTCTTCACTTTCGGAATATGGGCAAAGTTCACACCACCATTTGTTGAGCGATAAAGTCCGTGAGAGTTAAGACTGAGCCAGACTTCGCCATTAACCCCCGGAACTGTTTTGAGCATAGACCAACTTTCTGAAGGCAATGATGAGTTTACAATCCTAAAGGATGCGCCTCCATTCTTACTACGGTATAAATTGCCACGACTGTAATAGTAAAAAGTGTTGCCATCTAATGTGTCAGCTACTAATGGTTGACCCCAGTACCACGGGCCTTTAGGGCCTTTGGGTAATCCTGATACTTCGCTCCAAGAAAATCCGCCATTGGTTGTGCGAATCGGCTGTCCTCGATGAACAATTACGACAAATAGATTTGGATTTGTAGCTGACATGGCTACACGCAACGGTATTGTGTTCTTCGGAAACGAGGAAAATTTTTTCCATGTCAGTCCCCCATCTTTCGAAGTTGCTCCCGTATAAATATTGTTCCATCGATTACCACCAACACGTACCATTTGTGAAGGATTGCTTTCGCTATAAGCAAGGCCATAGGTATCCTGAAACCGAGGACTATTTTTGCCACCAAACTGCGTAGATGGGTAGACATCTAGCCCATTGCTGTGGTTAAATCCATCCGTATCAGCAACACCGCTCAACAATTTAGAGCCACTTCGAGGCGAAGCTAGGGCGAAGCTAACTAACTGCTCATGTCCTTTTGCATAGTTCGACCAAACAGATGGCTCTGCGTTGATGTTGTCTGTCCGCCATATTCCATACCAGTCTGTTAACCATAACCGTCCAGGAGTTTTTGGGTCAAACTCAATAGCTGAGGTTGCGGAGGCAAAATACCACTCAGGCCACCAGGGCACTTGAGGTTTCAAGTTATGCTTTTTCTGTTGCCATGTAGCTCCACCATTAGTAGATTGAAATATTACACGATTGTTTGTTGTGGAAACATACTGGTCATAAACAATTAAAAGGTGATTGGGATTCTTTGGATCTACAGCAATGGCATTAAATGTAGTTTTCGCGTTACTTGGTGTGATATTGCTCCAAACACTGTTTGCATACTTGCTGACACCTGACGTATGCGTGACATACAGAACTCTGCCCTTTGCGAAAGCCATTCGATTCACGTGTGATGGGCTTCCTGGTATTTTGCTCCAGGTAATACCTGCATCAGTGGATTTATATATGCCATCTCCATAGGCATTAGCATAGACTAGTCCATACACATTTTTGTTAAATACAATACCTGCAATTCCAATATTTGCTTCCGACTTGTTGGGAAAGGAGCTAACCTTGCCCCATGTTGTACCACCATCTGAAGACCTCCATAGCCCATTCAATCGCGAGCCAAATAAAATAACATTGGAATTAAAGGGATTCACGGCTAGCCTTTCTCCTAGCCAACGTTTAGTTTCATTGCCGCCCATTGGCAAGTCTATTTTCAGCTTATTCCAGGTTTTACCGCGATCGCTCGATTTAAAAATTGTTCCTAATCCACTCCAACTGGCAGTATATTTCCCTGCTGCGATGTATACAATATCTGGGTTATTTGGGTCAGGTGCTAAGGCTTCTCCCCCGTAGTAATTGCTGTGTTGCAAGCTAAACATATCTGTTAGCGGAATCCATTTGTAGTCTTTTGAATTCCAACGATAAAAGCCACCCATATCAGTTCTGATATAGACTAAATTTCGCTCTCGTGGATGCAAATAAATGCCTGTAACATAACCACCTCCTCCAATCGATACATTAGCCCAGTGATAGCCTGATGTAGTACTCCAACTAGATTTAAGGGGTGTAAATTTGACGACAATAGCCAGCGTAAGTATAGCAATACAAATTGTTTGCGCTAGCAGCCTCCAAAAACGGCGATCGCTCATTGCTATTTTCATAAGATTTGCAAGTATTTACTTCACTTTACAAGAGGTAAATTAAAGCAAAGTAAATCAGGTACAGCTAGGTGGATATCTAGGTGGATAAATTTATTGAACCCTAAAGGATGCTGTCTGTATTGAGACAATATTGACCATCAGGCAGTTTTGTCATTGCTGTTTAAGAAGGAAACTGACTTAATAAGAATTATTAATAAATATTTAAGCAACGATGTAGTACGATCCTGTAAGTTTACTTAGGCGAATCGCAAAACCCCACCTAGATTTTGTAATTCCGCAGCCAGTTCCCGACTTTAGAGGATTTTTAATGGCCAATCATACAGAAATCTCTGCGGGTTACCCTAGCAGTTTGAGAAAATTAGTAACGAAACAAGGATGTTGGCAGCGTTACTTACTTCTAGGTCTAGCTACCAACATAGCATTTTGGACTTCAACTTTTCTTTATTTAAAGCTTACGCCACCGACCTATACTAGTTCTTCAGCTATTAATCTGCCAGGAGCATGGTCAAATGCCAATATTAATTTACCAAACATTGGCTATGCTAATTATGAAAATGTGTCTCCATACGCTGCTCTTGCTTCTCAAGATCCCAGAGAAATTTATAAATTTATTGCTGAAAGCGACCCTATATTAAAAGCGGCAGCGGATCAGCTTAATATGTCTTTAGAAGAGTTTGGCAAACCTCGGCTCAAGCTAATAATTAATACTTCCATGATGAGCATTGACTTTGAAGGCGCTAGTCCCCAGGAAGCTCGAAATAAATCTTTAGCTTTTTATAAAGCCTTACAAGCAAGACTCAACATACTACGAAATCAAGAAGCTGTTCAAAGAGATATAGGTTATCAAACTTCCCTGATTTCTTCGCAAAACAAATTAGCACTTGCTCATAAGCGCCTTGCCGATTACAAAGCACGTTCGGGTTTGAACTCTGAAGATCAAATTAAGGATCTGACAACCAACATTGAACAGCTACGTAGACAACGAGCTGAAATAATCGGTCAACAGCAACAGGCTAGTACTCGTCTGGCACAATTATCGAATAATTTAAAACTATCTGCTGGACAAGCTACAGATGCTTTTACTCTTCAAACAGACCAGATATTTCAACAGAACTTAAAAAATTATAGTGATGCTACCGCTTCTGTAGTTGTTTTAGAATCCAAATTTTTGCCTAACCATCCAACATTAATTGCAGAGCAAGCGAAAAGAGACGCTGCTCAAGAAGCCCTGCTAGTTCGAGGTCAGTCTCTTTTAGGGCGAAAATTCACTTTGGCAGTTCTAAAGCAGTTAAGCCTTAGTAGCAATAACTCTGGTAACAGCGTTCCTCGAGACGCTCTTTCCCAAGAACTAGTTATAGTTCAGGCAAACCAAAAAGGATTCACCGCTCAAGCTCAAGCAATAGAACAACAGATTAACCAGCTTGAGAGTAGGCTCAAAAATTTAACACAGTTGCAGACCACCTTGGATTCGCTGAAACGAAATGCGCAAATTGCAGAAGCGGTATTTTCCTCCAATTTGACCAGACTAGATATTGGCAAGTCGAATACCTTTGGTTCTTATCCACTGATTCAACTTGTTATACAGCCTACATTACCTGAGAAACCGACTTCACCAAAAGATAAATTGGTTTTACTCGGTTCAACTTTCGGCTCCCTTTTCGTATCCCTTGGGCTGGTGTTACTTTGGTGGCGCGAACGTAAAAATTTAATATCTGATAAGACTGTGAGTACAGAGAGGAAGAGAATGGAACAATGAAACCTCAAAACTTTGAAGAAAGTCTTGTTTGGTATTGGATAATTAGTACCTATGTATTTTATTTTCTTGGGATTTTATATCCTGTAAATTTCGTACTAGCCTGGATACTGTTTTTTTACCTATGTAAGCGGCTTTGGAACCAAACAGCGCGCACTAGTATTGACAAAAAAATCAAAATTTATTGGATGCATTGGGTTTGGATTGTCTCTATTCTGGTCATAGCGATCGCTACCATTTTAGGCTGTATAACTTATGATGTAGGTACAAATCAAACTCTTAGGTCGTTAATTAATTGGTTTACAGATTGGGCTTTGCTAGCACTATTTCCATTAAGCGGCTGTCTCAATATTCGACCACAAATAATCTATAGAGCCGTCTGTATCTTATGCCTCCAAAGTTTGATTTTAATTCCCCTTTTTTATCTAGCTTGGATATTACAGTTGCCTGCACACCTATATTCTTCTCCAATTGAAAGATTAATACAGAATGGTGAGCTTTTTTACAATGTAAATCTCTATGGTAGTGATTACGGTACGAATAATGTCCGCCTATTTCTATTCGCACCTTGGGCACCTGCGCTAGGTCTTATTGGAAACATCTACTTTTTCCTTGCTCTTGAAGAACCTAACAAGAAGTGGCGCTGGATTGGTATAGTCAGCTCTCTAGCTATGAGTATAGTATCTGTTTCTCGCTTATCTTTTATAGCTTTACCAATAGTTTTCACATCAGTTTTATTGCTGACAAAAATTACTAAACCTACTACGCAAATTGCGCTCGGATTTGTTAGCTTTTTAGCAGGTATTTTTAGCACGGCAGTTGTTAGTGCTATTAAGGATACTAAAGAAGCATTTTATAATGCTAGACCGGACTCTTCACGAGTGCATGAAGCTTTAGGTGTAATTGCCTTAGAGAAATGGAAAGAAGCTCCTATATGGGGTCACGGTTTTCGAGAAGCACCAGGGCCTAAAGTGTTAGCAGAAATGCCTATCGGCTCTCACCATACTTGGTTTGGCCTCTTGTTTGTTAAAGGGATAGTTGGCTTCATTGCTTTTTTAGTACCAATCTTATTGAGTTTTATAGTTTTGCTGATTAAAGCACAGAAAAGCACAACTGCTAGGGGAGCATTGTATTTTCTTGTTACTCTATTACTTTTTACATTTAATGATAGCCAAGAGGCTTTAGGTTATTTATACTATCCCGGTTTAATCATCATGGGAATTGCATTTAAAGAAGAAGTGCAGCTTCCTAAATCTTCTCTTAATAAGAAGCCGGAAGCTGCTTATACTTAAATTTTAACTTGATAAAAAATATCTAATTGTCTCTTAAGGATGCCCTCATGTTAATCAAAAAGCTCAGGCAAAAAGTATCTAGTCAATATGTGCGTAATATTGGTTGGATGGGGGGAGCAGAGTTAGTAAATCGTGTGTTCCGATTGGGAACAACAGTTACTTTATCTCAACTGTTAAATCCTTACGATTATGGATTGATAGCAATCGTTTTGACTACCAATGAATTTGCAACTGTTTTTACCTTAAGAGCGGGAATTGGATCTAAGATTGTTCAGGCAGCAGAGAAGGATCTGAAAATTATTTGTCAGACATCTTACTGCCTTAATTGGATACTATGTGGAGTAATGTTTATTCTTCAGTGTCTTGCCGCTTTACCAGTTGCTTTGTTTTATAGTAATAACCAAGTTATCTTACCTATCTGCGTTATGGCATTAGTCTACTTAATGCTGCCAATCTTTGCAGTTCAATCTGCCTTAATCCAGCGAGAGAACCGCCTGAAAATTACAGCATTATGCAATGCCACGCAGTCGATTCTAATCAATATTCTCACTATAGCTTTAGCCCTATTAGGGATGGGAATGTGGGCTGTTGTTATACCTATTGTTATTACGACTCCAGTATGGATTGTTATCAATCTGATGAATCATCCTTGGCGTCCTACCATGTCGTTTAGCTTTAATAAGTGGCAGGAAGTTGTTAGTTATGCTAGAAATATTCTTGGCGTTGAGTTACTAAATAAACTCAGAGCTAATCTTGATTACCTGATCATTGGACGTTTTTTAGGAGTCCAGGCGCTAGGAATTTACTATTTCGCTTTCAATGCTGGGTTAGGAATCAGCATGAATGTCATAAATACAATGACTTGGTCTTTATACCCCCATCTTTGTGCGGCTAGGGGAAACGTTAAGGAGTTTCAAGAACGTTATTTTAGTAGCCTCAAAACATTTGCCTTAATTGTATTTCCATTAGTTTTGCTACAGTCAAGTCTAGCTCCATTTTATGTCCCAATTGTTTTTGGTCAAAAGTGGGTAACAGCAATTCCAATATTGATAGTTATCTGTTTATCAGCGCTACCACGCCCATTTGCAGATGGTGCTTCTATGTTGCTTAACTCTGTAGATAAAAGTCACATTAATCTTTATTGGAACCTAATTTTTACTACGATTTTTACAATTTCATTACTAGTAGCTGTGAAATGGGGAATTTTTTGGGTAGCGGTTGCGGTGCTAATGACTCATCTATTAGCGTTACCTCTTTACAGCATTTGGGCTAGCAAATATGTTTTATCTAGAACTCAATCTTTATCAATCGCAAAATAAAAATTAAATAGCTCTCAGGATTTAGTTAAAGCTAAGTAAAAACTTGGCTTTTTATGTAAATAGCTGCTTCTAGCTACGCTCATTCATTGAAAAATAACGAATAACAACGAGGAACTAAAATTAATGGTTACTACCCAACCGGAACAGCTGAAAGAACTTCTGCATAAATCACTAGGGAAACTAGAGACATTTCAAGAGTGTGCATTACTAGACTATCCTGACTATCCTAATATTGGCGATCACCTTATTGGGTTAGGTACTGTACTTTATTTAATCAATGTGCAAAAAACAAAAATTAAATATACTGCCAGTCCTAACAACTTTTCTAGCCAAGTAATGGAAGAAAGAATTGGAAAATCTCCTATTCTACTGCAAGGAGGAGGGAATTTAGGCGATCTTTGGACTGCTCATCAAAAATTTCGTGAACAGATTATTTCCAAATACCGGGATCAACCAATAATTATCCTACCACAAAGTATTTATTTTGTTGAGCCAACCAATTTAATCGAAGCAGCAAATGTATTCAACTCACATCCTAATTTGACTTTGTTTGTCCGTGATGACTACAGCTATGAACTTGCTCTGAAATATTTCTACAATTGTCAGGTAATTAAAGCACCTGATATGGCTTTTGAAATGGTCAACTTACCTGGTCTATTATCGAGAAATAAGCGCAGCAACTCTATTTTGTATCATTATAGAAATGACAAAGAGTTGAATCCAAATAATTCTCAGACTTCTATTGATCTCCCTAACTTAGTTGTAGAAGATTGGACTTCTTTCAAATATGACACAACTGAACGCATGGAGCGCATTCGGGAAGGCTTGCAAAAAGGTACAGTGATTCCTGGTGAGTGGATATACCGACACCTTTGGAAATACTTCCATCATTATTCTTTTGGATTTAATAACTTATATAACTCCTCAATGCATCTTAAATCCTTAAGTTATATGCATCATGGAATGTATCAATTCAAGCAGCATCGTCTAATTATTACAAACCGCTTGCATGGACATATTCTCTGCATTCTTATGGGTATTCCTCATGTCTTTCTACCTAATGCTTACCATAAAAATGAGGCATTTTATCAAGCTTGGACTTACTCAATTCCCTTTTGCAGATTTGTAAAAGAACCTTCACAAATTCAGGTGGCTGCACAAGAATTATTGGAACTATTCCCAAACTAACTGGTTTATGCTCTCCCTACACTAGGACTTACAAAAATCCTTCTACTTTCCATCTGGTTAAACTCTATGACAACTATATCCGTTATTATTCCCGCTTACAATGCTGAACGCACTATTTTAGAAACGATAAAATCCGTTCTTCAACAAACCTTTTCTGATTTTGAGCTAATTGTTATTAATGATGGCTCAACCGATCGGACTTTAGAACTATTGAAGACTATTGAAGACTCTCGTCTCAAGATTTTTTCATACAGCAATGCTGGTCTATCAGTAGCTCGTAATCGTGGTATTTCTCATGCCACTGGAGAGTTTATGGCATTTCTCGATGCCGATGATTTATGGACACCTGATAAATTAGAGCTACAACTAGCAGCATTGCAAAAACATCCAGAGGCAGGACTTGCTTATAGCTGGACTCTGAACATGAGTGAAACAGCAGAGATTTTTCACCCTGGTCATAATGTAGTCTATGAAGGTAAGGTGTATGACAAATTATTACTCAGTAACTTTATTTCCAATGGTTCTAATCCTTTAATTCGTAAACAAGCAATTGAATCTGCTGGAGAATTCGACCCAACACTTTCTTCTGTGGAAGATTGGGATTATTGGTTTCGTGTAGCACAGCACTGGGATTTTGCAGTAGTTCCCAAACCTCAAATTCTCTATCGTCACTCTTCAAAATCTATGTCAACTAAAGTTGATAAAATGGAGAAATATTTGCTTCTTGTCTTGGAGAGAGGCTTTCAAGCAGCACCGCCAGAGTTACAAAATCTTAAAAATCAAAGCCTAGCAAATATCTATCAATATTTAACGGGCATGGAACTGGCTCATGTAACTAATAGAGAACAGGTTAAGCAAGCTGGTCGTAAATTGTGGAAGACGGTTTCTTTATATCCTCAGATTTTGCGAGAAAGATTAACTCAGCGTTATTTAATGAAATGGCTAGTAATGCAAGTCCTTTCTCCTCGAATTGCTAAGTACTTGACTCGACCTTTTTCTTTGGCTAGGTCTGTTGCGGTTCCAAGGCTGCAATAGAGGCTGTTATTAAAAAGCAACCTTTTGATACTAATTCGCTAGTAAAATTTAGCAACTTATTAAAATCACATGCCAACTATATCTGTCATTATTCCCGCTTATAATTCTGAGCGCACAATTGTCGATACAATTGTCTCAGTACAACAACAAACTTTTTCTGATTTTGAAATAATTGTGATCAATGATGGTTCAACAGACGGAACTATTAAGCTACTGGATGAGTTGAAAGATAGTCGTATACAAGTCTTTTCCTATGAGAATGGGGGTTTATCAGTAGCTCGTAACCGTGGTATGTCTCATGCCAAGGGAGATTTTATAGCCTTTCTTGATGCTGACGATTTATGGACAGCCGATAAGCTAGAACTTCAGTTAGAAGCTTTGCAGAAAAATCCAGAGGCAGGTGTTGCTTATAGCTGGACTTATTTTATGGATGAACAAACTGGAAATTGCCATATGGATCGGCCGATCTTTTTCCAAGGTAAGGTTTTGGCGAATTTATTAACCTGGAACTTTATTGCTAGTGGTTCAAATCCCTTAATCCGTAAGCAAGCGATTGAATCTGTAGGAGAGTTTGAACCTTCAGTATCAGGAGCAGCAGATTGGGATTATTGGCTACGTTTAGCTGCAAAATGGTCGTTTGCTGTAGTTACTAAACCGCAGATTTTTTATCGTCAATCTTCAAATTCAATGTCCTCTAAAGTTGAATTTATGGAAGACTGTCAGTTCAAAGTTTTGGAGCGAGCTTTTCAATCAGGATCGCCAGAAATTCAAATATTGAAAAATCATAGTTTAGCTTATGTTTACCGATATTCTTGTAGGCTCTGCTTAACAAGAATCACCGGTGATGAAGGAGTTGAAAAAGCAAGTCAAAAATTGAGGAAGGCAATTCAGCTATATCCAAAAATTCTCCTGGAAAAGGAAACTCAAAAGCTAATTATTAAATTGTTGTTGAAAAAAATACTTGTAGAAAATATTTCTGCATACTTACTCAAGATTATTAGTAAAATTCGCGTTACTCATGTTCAAAAATTAAATATTCATGAAAAAAGAATCGGTTGAGGTAAGTTGTAGTACTTGCCACTTGCTAACTCAATGGGATAGTTACTCAGTCTTATTATGGATACAGCACTGACAGCTATTATGCAATACAGACCGCCAGGGAATAGAATTCCCTGTCTAATGGTGCAAGTCCTCTAGAAGAGGACTAGAAAAACTTGGGTTAAAGCACTGACAGCTATTATGCAATACAGTACAGTTTTTCTTTTTGCCCTTTTCTATCATAGCTTTCAGCTTTGAGGATGTACGTCATAGCTGCCGGAAGTGCTGTAATGGTGGAGCGATCGCTTGCTAAGGAAACTCCAAGAAATAAATTATCCAATATTGTGGGGTGGGCAACATGAGCGCCCTATGGACTGGGTTCTCGTGTCGCCCACCCCACAGAAGTTAATTGGATATTTTTTTATTTGGAAATCCCTAAGAATTTCAATCAGACTATCCACACGCAGAATATAATGTATTCTGAAATACAGAAAATTCCATTAAGTAACGAATACCAGGCGGAAATATTTTACATTATCCAGTGAAAAGTTAGGAAGTGGAATTCGTCCTATAACTAGATGGATAGCCAGGTGGATAAATATCTCACATTTTTAGATGCTATCACTAGAAGGTGCGATCGTATCCATCAGATAGTATTCCCATTGCCATATCAAAGATTACTGTACTATCAGTAAAATCTGAGATCAAAACTGAAGCTAAAGTCGGTCTGGAAAATGAAAAAAGTTTCTGTAATTATTCCGGTTTATGGAGTCGAAAAATATATAGCTGCTACTGTACAATCCGTTCTTGAGCAAACCTATACAAATTTCGAGCTTCTAATTATCGACGATGCTTCCTTGGACAGGAGTATAAATATCTGTCAGCAATTTACTGATCCCAGAATTAAAATTATTCGTCAGGCAAATCGAGGAGTATCTGGAGCTAGAAATACTGGTATTCGCCATGCTCAAGGAGAATATTTAGCTTTTTTGGATGGAGATGATCTTTGGTTGCCGGAAAAGTTAGAAAAACAAATCGCTCACTTAGAAAATTCACCAGCAGTCGGTGTTAGCTTCAGTCGTTCTGCTTTTATTGATGAAGCTGGACAAGCTTTAGGTACGTATCAGATGCCCAAGCTTAAAGAAATCACGCCATCTTATTTACTCAGTTGCAATCCGGTTGGTAACGGCTCGGCTGCGGTAATGCGCAGAGAAGTTTTAGAAGATATTAAATTCCAAGATAATCTTTACGGTACTAATGAAGATTGTTATTTTGATGAACGCTTACTCCAATCAGAAGATAACGAATTTTGGATTCGGATTTCCATTAAAAGCAATTGGCAAATAGAGGGCATTCCAGAACCCTTGACCTTGTATCGGGTTAATTCAAAAGGGCTTTCCGCAAATATGCTCAAGCAGTTAGATTTCTGGGAAAAGCTAATTGAAAAGACACGCTCCTACGCTCCAGAAATATTTACTCAAGGGGAAACACTAGCTAGAGCTTACCAGTTGCAGTATTTAGCTCGTAATGCCGTAAGACTACGAGAAGGTTCAATGGCTGTAAAATTAATTAATCGAGCCTTAATAGCTGATTGGCATATTCTTATTGAAAATCCAAAAAGTACAATTTTGACACTGGTAGCAGCTTATTTACTTTTACTCTTACCTCAAAATGTTTACAATAAATTTGAAGCTCTGGTTTCAAATAATATAGTAGGGGCTAACCAAAAACGTCGTATTCTTCAAGAAGATATCTAAAAATAATTAAGAAGTTTTCTATCAATAATTAAAAACTTTCTCTGCCTAAAGCAAATTAGATTTCTTGCTTAGTGCGTAGTAAATTTAATTAGATATTAATTAAAATAAATCAATGGGAATAGTCAACAATGAAGAAAGTTTCTATCATTATTCCGGTTTACAAAGCAGAAAAATATATAGCTGCTACATTGCAATCGGCTCTTGAACAAACTTACGAAAACTTCGAGATTTTAATTATTGATGATGGTACTCCTGATAAGAGTATAGAAATTTGTCAGCAATTTACAGACCCTAGAATTAAAATTATTCGTCAAAAGAATCGGGGTCTACCTGGAGCAAGAAACACTGGTATTCGCCATGCACAGGGAGATTATTTAACTCTTTTAGATGCTGATGACTTATGGTTGCCAGAAAAATTAGAAAAACACGTTAAGCATTTAGATAATTCGCCTAATGTCGGGGTAAGCTTTAGCCGCTCTGCTTTTATTGATGATAATGGCAACCCTTTAGGTATTTATCAAATGCCTCAGATGCAGGGAATAACTCCAGCGATTATCCTTTGCCGCAATCCAGTTAGCAATGGTTCGGTAGCAGTAATTAAAAGAGAAGTTTTTGAAGCTATTGAATTTCAAGATAATCTTTACGGTACAGTTGAAAATTTTTATTTCGATGAGCGATCGCGTCATACTAATGGTGACTCAACAGATGTTGAATGTTGGTTTCGGATGTCTGTTAAGAGCGATCTGGAAATAGAGGGTATTCCTGAAGCTTTGACCTTATATAGGGTAAATTCAGGTGGACTATCAGCAAACTTGCTCAAGCAGTTAGATTCTTGGGAATTGGCAATCTCTAGGGCACGTTTATACGCCCCAGAAATAGTTAATCAATGGGAAACACTGGCTAGAGCTTACCAGTTGCGGTACTTAGCGCGTAGAGCAGTCAGCCTGCAAGATGGTGCAATGGCTGTGAAGTTGGTGAATCGAGCATTAGCAACCAACTGGCATATTCTCTCTAAAGAACCACGCCGTACACTTTTGACCTTGGGAGCAGCTTATTTCCTTCGACTTTTGCCCCAGTTCCTTTACAGTCGAATTGAGACTGTTGCTTTAAAGACTACAGGATATACTCAAAGACAGCGCATTTCACAAGGTTTAGGGGGGAGCAACGCGATTTTGTGAGGTCGCCCAAAGGACGTTTATAAATAAGCTTTAACGCGGCTTTTGGATCGAATCACTCACTTGAGTCCCTGTATAATTGGGAACCCAACCTTCTGCAATTGCAAAATAGCGTATCCCTTTAAAACTCAACGATGCAGTTGGGCTGCACCAATGCTCAACGCCGGGGGGGATATAAAGATAGTCTTGTGCCTGAACTAAAAGCTGTACCTGACTGCCATCAGGTCGCACAAAGCCATAAATCATTTCTCCTGCCAACACATAGAGGGGTTCAGGTGCAGAATGAGTATGGTAACGACTGTAGGTGGCGATCAGATGGTGAAGATTGAACGAACCCGGATGCACATTTAGTAAGTCACACCAGAGAGCGCCATTTTCTTGCTGAAGAAATTCAAAGACGCTGTTATGGAGTTCTACGCAATAACGTTTCTCGGCCTCAGTTAAAACATCCTGGTCTAGCAGATTAGGGAAGAGTATTGATGTTCCTGGGTCGTAGTGTTTGAGTTGAATGCCAAGAGGCGCAAGTTCGCGAGCTATTTCGTCTAAATCGCTCTCAATCGTACCGTCGTCAAGTAGTAGGCTAGCCATGACAAAAAGACTAATTAACTGTTAAGAAGAGTATACTCAATTTTGAGATGAAAAGCCACTATTCCCGATTGAGAAACCGGGGTTTCGTTGACTGTTGATATCCTGCGATCGCAATTTTCATGTAAATTCGTAAGGATCGCAAAAGAATAAATTTATCGCCAGAATGATGCTTATTGGTACCACTAGCATCTAAGCTAGTACGGGTGAACTATATCCAGCATGGAATGTCTGACTTAATTCTGTTTTGGCATCGGCGCGATTTACGCATTTCTGACAATACGGGACTGGCTGCGGCAAAACGGCAAAGTCCGAAGGTAGTGGGCGTGTTTTGCCTAGATCCAAATCTTCTAGAACGGGATGATGTTGCTCCTGTGAGAGTAACTTATATGATTGGCTGTTTGCAGAAACTCCAAGAGCGATATGTTGAAGTTGGTAGCCAGTTGTTAATACTCCACGCCGATCCTGTACAAGTGATACCAGCCTTAGCCGAAGCAATAAATGCCAAAGCTGTTTTTTGGAATTGGGATGTAGAACCTTATTCACAAGAACGCGATCGCACTATTATAAATACCCTCAAAGAAAAAGGCATTGAGTTTCTTAACCAAAACTGGGATCAAATCCTCAACTCCCCAGACGAGATCCGCACGGGTGGTAACAGTCCTTACACGGTTTACACCCCCTTCTGGAAAAATTGGATTACTAAACCGAAGGCTCAACCAGTAGAAACACTGCAAAATGTTGAGGGATTAACGGAAGCCGAACAGGAAATCGCCAAACTTGCAGGAGCCTTGGCACTACCTTCAGCAAAAGATTTAGGATTTATCTGGGATGAACCATTGATTATTTCACCAGGAGAGGCGGCGGCACAAGAACGATTAGAAGAATTTACTAATAAAGCTATTACTGAATATCAAGAACAGCGCAATTTTCCCGCAGTGGACGGTACATCACAACTGAGTGCAGCTTTAAAATTTGGGGTAATTGGCATTCGCACCGTTTGGCAAGCCACGATAGAAGCGCTGGAAAATAGCCGCAGTGAAGAAACAGCAGTTAATATCCGCACATGGCAACAGGAATTAGCTTGGCGGGAGTTTTATCAACATGCAATGTATAACTTCCCGGAATTAGCTGATGGTGCTTTCCGCGACACCTTCAAGAACTTTCCTTGGGAAACTAACGAAGAATACTTCCAAGCTTGGTGTGAGGGGAGAACAGGCTACCCCATTGTGGATGCAGCAATGCGTCAGTTAAACGAAAGCGGCTGGATGCATAACCGCTGTCGGATGATTGTTGCGAGTTTCCTTACTAAAGACTTGCTAATTAATCCCCAATTGGGAGAAAAATACTTTATGCAGCGCCTGATTGATGGTGATTTATCTGCTAATAATGGCGGTTGGCAATGGAGTGCTTCTAGCGGTATGGACCCCAAACCTGTGCGGATTTTCAACCCAGCCAGTCAAACCCAAAAATTCGATCCAGAAGGGGAATATATTCGGCAATGGGTATCGGAATTGCGGTCTGTAGATACAGAATATTTAGTTACTGGGAAAATTCCACCTTTAGAACGTCATGCTGTTGGTTATCCTGATCCCATTGTGGATCATAAAATACAACAACAGCAGTTTAAACAGCGTTATCAACAGCAAAAAAATATTAGTAGTGGTGAGTAAAATTGTTAGTTTTTTAATAGACATTTCCAAAAATTCAACCTACTAGAGAAAAATACATGAACGCGATCGCAGTGAAAGACGGCATAGAGATTTACTACAAGGATTGGGGCAGCGGTCAGCCCATAGTTTTCTCGCATGGTTGGCCTCTATCGGCCGATGACTGGGACACCCAAATGATGTTCTTCTTAAATCACGGCTATCGCGTCATCGCCCATGACCGACGAGGGCATGGACGCTCGACCCAAGGCGGCGACGGGCACGATATGGATCATTACGCCGATGACCTCGCTGCCCTTACCGCGCATCTCGACTTAAAGAACGCCATCCATGTTGGACACTCGACTGGCGGCGGTGAGGTGACACGCTACATTGCGCGCCACGGCGAAAGCCGCGTCGCGAAGGCCGTTCTCATTAGCGCCGTGCCACCACTGATGGTGAAGACCCCAGCAAATCCCGGCGGTTTACCTAAAGAGGTATTTGACGACTTTCAGGCGCAGGTTGCCACCAATCGGGCGCAATTTTATTGGGATGTGCCGAGCGGGCCCTTTTACGGTTACAACCGACCGGGTGCGAAAGCGTCGCAAGGCGTGATTGAGAATTGGTGGCGTCAGGGCATGATGGGCGGTAGCAAGGCGCAGTATGATGGCATCGTGGCTTTCTCTCAGACCGACTTTACCGAGGATCTTAAGAAGTTCTCTGTGCCGACTTTGGTAATGCACGGCGATGATGACCAGATAGTTCCCTATGCCGACTCCGCCCCACTGAGCGCTAAGTTGGTCAAGGGCGCGGTATTGAAAACCTACAAAGGTTTCCCGCACGGTATGCCGACGACAAATGCAGACCAGATCAATGCCGATCTCCTCGAATTCATTCAGTCGTAGTGGGGTGGGCGTCTCGCCACTGGTGTCAACTTAAGCCAAAAATAGCGTACTGATTGGGTGTTGTTCACCCGCCAGTTCACCCGCCAGCCAGGATTGTAAATCCCTGACTAATTGCTCAAGTCTACTGAAGTAGACTGAAAATTTTTGAGCTATTTAGTCCTCTTCAGAGGACTTTAGCTATGAGACAGGGATTTACAATCCCTGGCGGACGTGCGGTGTCAAGTTAAGCTCAAACTTCCTATGTCAATAAGCATTTAGGCTTAAAAATTCGGTTTGAAAGGGACAAAAAACGAACTTTTTCAGGGACTATTATAGGACTTACGCACTGTACAAAAAGACTATCATGTGTATGAACGAAAATGCGTTGTTTCAGGCTATTGGCTACTAGCTTCAGATCAAAGCGCGATCGCTGGCTAATGGTGAAAAATCAAACTTGAATGGCTGAAAAGCTATATCCATATTTAATTGCTTCTGTCAATGCGTAAGTCCTATATTAATGCTTTGTTTATTAGCCAATACGGTTCAGTTAAGGCTAAAACTCTTTATCAAAGTCAATTTTTTTAACGAACCGCAGAGGCACAGAGGGAACAGAGAGAGGAAAACAATGCTTAACTGAACCGTATTGGTTTATTAGCATCACTCCCACCTTGCGTATAAAAGTCAAAAAAAAGTTCACCTTTATACTTCGTTCCTCACAAAACCTATCGTTGACAAATGGGTTTTAACCTTAACTTGACACCTATGACAAGATGTCCACCCCACAAGATTGGATAATTTATTTGTTGGAAGTCCCTAACCAGGCGATGTAGCGAACCGCGCCCTGCTGCGATGCGTAGCTTTGGTATAGTATGGAATGGCACTAAGAAAAGCCCAAAGACTTATTGTATTTCTCGTTCCCAGCCTCCAGGCTAGGAACGAGTTCCGAGAGGCTCTGCCTCTTGTCAAGAAATGACATTATGTCTTGACAGGTAAATGAGAAATTGTCCATAAGATGAGTAGGAAGATTAAGTAAATTGCACCAACTAATCCAAACTCAATCAGAGGAATATAGGTTACTTCGTAAATTCTGCCCAAGCCGCGTTCAGTCAGTCCATAAACGGCCATTACACTCACTAAAAAGGCTCCGTAAATAGTACGTTTAGTCCAGATACCCACAGGTAAACCGTGAAGCTGAGTAAGAACAAGAATACCAAGAAAACCAAAGAGAAATGTGGGCCACTTGCTTTGTCCTAGTATTAATGACACAATTACACTATGTAAAAGCACCGAAGCCTCCAAAGTAAATGTCCACCAACGGTTTACATGGGTGCGGTTAAAAATCAAGGAAGATTGGAGCAGAAGCAAGAACATATAGAGAAAACCAATTAAGTGCCCTAAAGTCGCTTCCATTGGGTGATACCAGAAGGTGTAGATAGCGGCAAAGGAGAAAAAATAGCCGTGGTACAGCTTGATAATTTGCAAAAACTGTTGATGAAATGGCACAGAATTGCCAAAAAATAAACCGCGTCGAGGTGTTTCTAAAATCAGTACGAAGACTAGTAAGAGTACAACTGCACCTTGAGAAGCCCAAATTGAAGTATCTTGAGCTAGAGCATCGTACCAGATATATGTTTGCAGAAAGTGTAAAGCAATGAATGCACCATTAATGGCAAGCATGAGGTAATTTATCGGGTGCAACGCTGATTTGTATTTCAACTGCGATGCCTGCGGCGGGCGTAGCCATCGCTGCGCCCACAAGATACACGCCCAGATGCTAAACTGATGCCCAAGGTACATACCCCAAGCCGTTGCTCGACTCCAAAAGGTTGGTTGGGGAAGCTTCCAGTAGTACCAGTTTAATCCTTGGTCAGGAAGTTTGATGATGTTTGCAGGAATGCTCCCACCGAGCCAAATTGCGTAGGTGAGAAGGATGCTTACAAAGATGCCTAAAAATAATACTCGGCGACCTGTCATAATCGTTCGTAATTCGTAATTCTTAATTCGTAATTCTTAAATTAAGACCTAGATTTTTAGGCTGCACGTTCTGTTTTTGGCTTGTAATCAGTACAAACAAAATCTTTGAATTTCAGTGTGGTTGAGCAAAATAGCATGGAACAAACCCATGATAAAAATCAAGCCGATAATACTACTAATTAAAGCAACTATAATTTCGTGCTTCCGTATGGCTTTTTGTATCTTAGCGTCTATGATGTTTTCTAATTCTTTGTATAACATTGACTTAAATTTGGTTAAAGACAAGAATTATCTGGAACTTACGTTACGTACTTACATAAGTTTGAGTATGTCCGAAATCTCTAACTTATTAAATGAAAGCTATTTCGATGCTGTGGGAGTATCAAGTATGTTTACGTCGTTTCAAAACAGTACTTGAAACTCCAAAAGCTAATATCGCTAAGGTATAAGTTGGTTCGGGAGTTGCAAGAATGCTTACCTGATTAATAGCCAAGCCGTATTCTGGAGCAGAACTGCTAAAAACAAGTCGTGAGATGTTTGGAGTGTCACTACGAATCCCCAAAAATACTGCCGAATTATCTAATGCTAAGGACGAAAGATTTGGAATGGAGAAAGTACCCAATAGGTTATTGGCGTTATCAAAAGCGGCGATCGAATTTTCAATTTTCAATTTACTAGTGTCTACAGCTATCTGAGTTCCAGCGCCAAAAACCGGCTGGGCAAAACTAATCGAAAAAGGCTCGCCGTTCCCTTTAGTTCCAGGATCGGAAGTACCAGGAGGAAGAGGGATAAAACCTGTTGGGTCTATACCTCCGAAGAGAATAAAATCACCTAGAGCGAAGTTACTCCGAATGCCAGGTGGAGGTAAAGTTTGAAAAACAAATGGTGGAGTAATTTGAGGCTTATTAGTTGGAGTTATATTTATATCTAAGCCTAAACCACGTTGTGATGTTGCTGAAAAAGAGTTAGGTAAAAAAGCAGAAAAATCAGGGGCAGAGGGATTAAAGACTTTACCTAAACTTTCCCAATTAACTTGATCGTTGCCTCCTAAACCAGCGCGGTCAGTTACTAAAAATGTAGCGGCTTTAACTGGTAATGAGAGAACTGTTATTATGACTGCGATCGCTGAAAAATATTTTACAGATAACTTAAATAATTGATTGAGCGTAACTCCCACAAGGTTTTCTCCTTAATTTTTTAAGATAATATCATCAAAATGCAACAATGCTTTATTTAAAGCGAGAGAGTTGAAGCAACTGCTGCGATCGCGCCGACTGCACTTAAATGTTTCATTACCGCCATTATCAGCCTGTCTTCTCCACGATCAATTAGGTTATTCAAGACTGGCGGAGATATTGTTATTGTCTCCACAAACACAAATCCGGTCGTCATTACTAGTACCCAGCAATAAATTATTGTTAGGTGTCCCAACAATAAATGGATGTAAAATATTTCTTGATAGTTTTATATGTCAAATGTAATTAATATTTGTAATACTGATATAGTACAAATATTAAAACTATAAATCTTTGATGAAATCTACCTCAAAACAGTTAATCCCATTTTATATCTCTGGTGAAATAAAAATGCGATTATTTATTTTTTTAAATTATTTAATTTCTTGAAGGTTATCAAAATGCGGGCGCTATCGTGTTGAAAATATGGGCAAGCAATAAAATATAGGACTTATACAGCAGATTTCAACGTCTCTAGGAACGCGAACAGTATGTCGGAGACAGAGGCTACGTCAACGTCAGGTAAAGAAATATCTCACCCACGCGATCGCACGCACCCAAACTCAACTCTTAGCGCTCCCACTCTGAAAGCAAGTGTGGTGAGGGTTGAGTTCGGGTATACTTCCAACAAATAGATTATGCAATATTGTGGGGTATTTTTTTATTTGTCAGTCTCCTATGGCAATTTATAGCTACCAACACGTAGATTTAACTGACCTTGGCGCGGGTTATGGCTGAATATAAATGCGCCTTCTTCGCTTTCCCCACTAGATAAAAAGTCAATCTGTTGCTCTCCTGTTTCTGTAACTTTGCCGTTAATCATTAACTCAGCCATAATCTGAACTGACTCAGCTGTATCTCCTCCACTATTCATAACTTCAAAAGGAACATAAAACTGACCATTAATTTCTCGAATTGTTTGTTTTTTAGTGACAGAAAGGATGGGAGGTTGATTTTTTTCGTTCAGCCAAGTGTAGCCTACTAGACTCACAATGATTGCTAGGATGAGTGAGGCGATGCTGAATGTTATCCACTCAGCTATTGAGCGCTTTGGTTCTTGTTCTGTTTCAGTCATATTGCTAACCTTCCGGCTGCACCACCAATAGTTGCAGGTAAACCCAGTATCAATGTGTGATCTAACCACATTGTCCAGGGGTCGCTAAAAGTTAATTTTTGAAAGAACCACAGCATAAAAGCGCCTGCTAGCAATGATACTAAGTAGGACATAATGGTTTCGCTCGATGGTCGTTGAAAAATTCCCTTTTGCTCTTTACGTTTTTGCTGGTTAGAAAAACCTGCCTGAAATACAATGCCATAAGAAATCAGCAAAGATGCGGCGATCATTGCCAACTCCCAAGGTGGAGAGGTTGCGGCTGCAAGCATCGGAATTTCATCTGTGGGAGCGATGTTAAATGCAATTATGGTTGCACCAATCAGGGTTCCACCCACATCAGTAAAGGTGGCGTGTAACTCATCACCTTTGTTCTTGGTTGTGCTATTTTCCCGATCGCTTGCTTGTCCTTTTCCATTACTGTTTTCAGTATCTCCCAACAACTGATTTGCTAATGCTACACCAAGAGCAAAGGGCACACTTTCAAAGATGATTTTACCTAAAGATTCTTTTAGGGAGGTTTCTGGTGTCAATTCTCGTAATAGTAACAGCACAAAGGTAGAACAAGCTATGCCAATCGCGATCGCTTCGACAGTATCCATTGCGGCTTGATGAGAGAGCCAGCTATATCTGCGTTTGCGAAAGCCTTCTATCTGATTGAGCAAGTAAACCACAATAAACATTAATGCGATCGCCGTCATGATAAATTGTGCTTTTGCCAGCGATCCAATCCACCAAACCTCCATTGTATACAGCAAGGGTATGCCAAATAAAAAACCTCCGCAAGCACCCCGAATGATGTCATTAATCTCACTCCTCCATACATTCTTTTGACGTTTTGTTGGCACTCCTTTACCTTCCTTTTGTTGAAAATTTGCTTTGACTTATACTAATTTTCTATGAAGGTGCATATAGCAGCCCTCAATTCTTCGTGAAAAGTTAGATCCCCGGCTTTTCAGATCCCCGACTTCTTTAAGAAATCGGGGATCTGGACACCGCAAATTTATAATATTTTCAGATTTTTGAAGGAGGGTGTTCTGTCGCACCCCGTATCTATCTTAAGATACATAATCTAAAAAAATCTTCTCTCCGTTGATGGAAGTCACAAATAATACACTCTTGTTAGTTTATGTAATAGGTCAATTAACTACAAGCTGGAAATAAAAACCATGAGTGCCGAAAAAAGAGTAGAAGCTATTGCAAAAAATATTGAAGGGAAAGTTCAAGAGGTTGTGAGTGAAATAACCGGTAATCCACAAGATAAAGCTGAAGGACAAGCGAAGCAAGCTGAAGCCCAAGTTGCTCACACTGTAGAAAACATTAAAGACGAACTTAAGAAAGCTTTAGATTAATTTACGTTTTTGGACTGAAAATAAAAATACTAGATTAGCGATGATTCGTTAATCATAGTTAAACATTAATTACTCCACTTACTTTGAGAAAGTGGAGTTTTTGTATTGTTAGTGTAATATTTTAAAGAGTAAATTACTAAAAAATTGGTTTTAGATTGGAAGTCTTGGCTACACGGGTACATACGCGCTAGCGGCTTCCTTTAAAATACGTTTAAGATGGAAAAATATCAATAATCATTGGGAGGAATCAATCGTCATGACTGTTATTGTTGCTAAGTGGACGATTGACGAATATCACCGCATGATTGATGCTGGCATTTTGAGCGATCGCAAAGTAGAACTACTTAAGGGAGAAATTGTCGAAATGTCGCCGGAAGGGGAACCCCATGCTTATTGTAGTCATGAATCGGCAGAGTATCTAGCGGATTTGTTAGGTAAACGTGCTGCAATCCGACAAGCCAAGCCTATCACCTTACCCAACGACTCGGAACCAGAACCAGATATTGCCATTGTCCAGCGTTTAGGACGCGAGTATCGAGAGCATCATCCCTACCCAGAGAATATTTTCTGGTTGATTGAATATGCTAACTCCAGTTTAGAAAAAGATTTAGAGAGAAAAAGTAAAATCTATGGAGAAGCAGGTATTTTAGAGTATTGGGTTGTCAATCTCAGAAAGCTTCATTTAGTAGTGTTTCGAGAAATCTTAGATGGAGAGTATGCGACAAAATTGACATTAACTGCGGGAACAATTCAACCTCTGGCATTTCCAGATATTTCTGTTGCGGTGGAACGGATTATTAATAGTTAAGGTAATTACAATTCTGACCTCTCTCCAAACCTCTCAAAATCTTCCTTAAAAAGGAGGATTTAGGAGGATCTATTTTGTACACAGATGTGTGTAGACCGTAGCTTATAAAGGGAAGTGGACTATAGCAATCTTAAATCATTTGTGAAAAGTTATACCAGTTTAAAAAAAGAATGCGACAAATAGACCATTTGTAGAGACGCGATTCATCGCGTCTTCACCCAAGGATGTGTTGCAATCATTAATTGAATTGGTATTAGATCCCCGACTTCTTTAAGAAGTCGGGGATCTTGACGCTGAGAGTATTTGACTGAGTTATTGCATCAAATTCCATGACTTTTACCAATTACCCAATTACGCCGGAAAAATCGGGCTAATGCTGATTCTTCTAAAGATAGATAAATTGGTCGTCCGTGGGGACAGGTGCGGGGGTTGCGAGTGCGTTGCCAATTATCTAAAAGTGTCTGCATTTCTTGTTGATTCATCGGTGTACCGTTACGAATGGCACTACGACAGGCGACAGCAACTTGGGCTGTTTGTAAATCGCCTCCCCAACTAAGCTCTAAAATTGCTTCTGCACAGTCGTCTCGTTGCTGCAAAGGTGCGGGAATATTACGGACTGCCCAAAGTTGTTCGCCAAAGGGTTCTATTTCTAAACCGATGCGTTGCAATTGCAATACTTGCGCTGGTGATAATTGATAAAGAATTATTGGCGGTTCGACGGGGACAAGTTGCCAATCATCACACAATTGCTCATATAAAACTCGCTCATGGGCAATGTGCTGTTCTACTAACCACATCCCACCTGAATGTTCCGCCACAATATAAGTGTTGCTAACTTGAGCGACAGCTTTTAAAGAGTTAGGAGTTGAGAGTGAGGAGTTAGGAGTTTTGTGATTTTCGTTGGGATTTTGAGGATTAAAATTGTAACCACCTTTGGCTTCTGCGGCTTTGAGTAATTTACTAACTCGTGTTGTGTGAACAGCTTCTTTAAGATTGTTAGAAGATATGCTGAGCGCTTGGTTAATTGCTTGGGTAATTTGCTCTTGCCAATAAATGATTTCGTTGAGGTAAATTTCTGTTTTTGCTGGATTGCGATTCCAGTTAATTTGATTGGGGGAAATGGCAAGATGTAAGAAACAAATTGGATAGCGATCGCGTGGTAATGTTCTGTGAAATGCTGATAATATCGTTTGCTCTAATTCCGGCGTCTTCACCATCCTGCCGTTAATGGCTACACGTACCCAATCTGGACGATGACGATGAGTGCGATCGGGTAATCCTACCACTAAATTGAGTGCTGAGTTGGGAGAGACGCGATTCATCGCGTCTGTACAAGAGTTGGGAGGGTTGGGTATTTCGAGTTTCACTTCTTGCAAGTCACCTTGTCGCACTTGCGGTAAAATCTGCGGTAGTAGTTGTCCAGTTGTGGCGGCGGGAGAGATGGTGAACCATTGACGATCATTTTGCCAAATCTGCCAGGTAACGCGGGGATGACAAAGGGCAATTTGGTGAATTGTAGCTTGCACAGCTTTCATTTGCTGTGCTGTTGTGGGTAATCCCTGACGACGAGATGAGCAATTACCGAAAAGATGAGAAACTGTAACTACTGTACCAGGTGCGATCGCAGTTGCTTCAACTTGTACAACTTTCCCACCATTGCCATAAATTATCCGCCATCCTAAATTTCCCCCTAGAGGACGACTCAAAATTTCTAAATCTGCCAGAGTCGTTAAACTGTGCAACGCCTCACCACGAAACCCTAAACTGTTAATTTTCCACAAATCGGCACTAGAGCGAATTTTACTAGTGCTGTGGGCTGTAGCTGCTTGTTGCAAATCATCTAGATTCATTCCACAACCATTATCTGCTACACGAATTCGCCATTGCTGCGGCCACAGAGAAACCACAATTCGCGTTGCACCTGCGTCTAGGGAATTTTCTACCAATTCCCGCACCACAGAGGCTAAAGAGTCAATTACCTCTCCAGCTGTAATGAGATATACAACTTCTGTTGGTAGAGCTTGAATAGTAGATGCCATAAATTATAGTTTATAGCTTCTGGGGGCACGCTATATACGACTTATAGCAAGAATCCTGTCTCTGCAAAAAAAGAACCACAAATAAACACCGATAAATTATCTGTGTGCATCTGTGGTTTAATTTCTAAAACATTAATTATTGCAAGATATCTATTATGCATTACAACTTTTTCTATCGCATCAGAAAAAATTAGTAATTGCAACATTAATTAACATTAAATCACCTGACTTTATGAATATCTTTAGGCGATTTGTTAATTAGTATCTCTCAGTGACAAAATTTTAGCTGGTTCAGGTTTAAGCAAACCATTCAACAGCGATGCAGGAGGTTGACTGTAAGGCCAAGCAAAAGCATGACGGAAAGCTGCATCTTGACAAGCTTGTAGTTGTTCAAAACTAATGATGTTGTAAGTCAAGAGATTCTCATACTCAAACGGTAGACGCACATTGTGCAATCCAGCATTGTCAGTACAGATAGCGATATCAACCCCAGCATCAAGACAACGGTCAAAAACTAATTTGAGTTGACGTATGTCCTGCAAAGTTCCAGTTTTTAGGTAAGTTGTCGGGCAAACCTCTAAACATTGCCCGCGTCTAGCCACATCATTAAGTAGCTCTGGATATAGTAGGGGAATTTGAATGCCGTGACCAATCCGCATTAGATATGGTAGCAGTTCTGGGTAACAACCAGCGGTGGTTTCATATAGATGTCCCGTGGTGTTAACGCCCTGCGATCGCGCATAATCATATAAGCTAATCCATTCTTCTAAGCGATCGGCGTAATAACTATCACCTCCTGCTACATCTACTGCACAGACATACTGCTTATTTTGCGCCGCCAAATCAACAATCGCCTTGTTCACCTCATAAGGTAGGCGTGTGTGCATACAGAGAATTTGGCTAGTAACAATCGGATATTCTGGCTGATGGCTGGCAAGCCCTACTACTCGCACAATTTCTGCCATCTTGTCAATTCTTTCCGATTGACTCAGATGTTCAGGTGTCCGCAAATAAGGAGTGTAACGCAGTTCCAGATAAGCCAAATTTTCAAATATGTAAGCACCACGCACCAAGCGATAAATAAAGTAAGGCAAAGTCTCCACAGTTTGCACGCTTTCTACCAAGGTGTGTAATTCTAGATACTCATCTAGGGTGTTACGTGGGCGGGTATAAAAATCTTCAAAATCTGAATAGTCAGCAAAGCGGGAAATTAACTCCGAAGAATGCCGCTCGAAATATCGCCATAAAACTCGTGGTACGACCGAGCCGCCTAGATGTCTATGTAATTCAGCGTATAAAGCCATAGTGGTATTTTTAGGTAAAAATTTCAATGATTGTAACAAAAACATCGAAAGAAAAATCTGTCCTCAAAAAAATTTAGCTCCAACTTCTTAGGAGTAGAGGTTTCCCTACATCTGAATTTCAACAAATACTCCGACCGATAAACGGCGCGAACGATTTGGTGGCTTGGAATTAGATATGGTTGAGAGCAACAGTTCAATTTCTGCCTCCTACCTCCTGCACTAGGATTTGCAGTATGAATCAACTTGACATTACCAAGATTAAATTGATAGCATTGATACCCTTAATTTTTGTGCTATACTAAAATAACATTGCTATTGTTAAACGAGTGAGATATAGCAATATATTTTTCCTTTAACAAAGCAAACTCCTGGCAAGGTTGGTATTAATTGAAAATTCAAGCGTTGGAAGTCAAGGCTGGCGATCGGATTATTGCTTACTGCAACAATAAAATGCAAACCTGCAAGGTAAAACGCATTTTAGATCCAGGTCAAGCTAATATCACACTATCAGTATTCACCTCTGAGAATTATCGAGGTTGCTCAGTTTCATCTATAGTTCGCTTCCAAAGCAACGCCTTAGTTGATTTGGTAAGTTAAAAACTAAGTAAATATTCAAGCTCAAAAATATTTCTAGCTATTGTCCAGCCTCAAACTGGACAAAATTTTTGTGAAAGGTGCGATGTCTACGCACATACAAATCTGTTAATTATGGCTGGATGATTTTCGCAACCTTACACTACCTAGTGGCTTATCCTATTAAATATAATGAGTTTCTAGTAAGCACTTCAGTGCTTAAAAATCCAGGACTAAAGTCCTTACTACAAACTTATTCACCCTTCATAAATAATAGAACAGACCACTAGTATAGGGAACAGTAATTGATAAAATTCTGAGATAAAAATCTAATTTATGGCTTTTTTCATTTCTTTTTCACATCACGAGCCATGTTGAGGTAGTAGTCGTCAAGTTTGGCATTAGAACGACGGCGGTTAGTGGCAGGAATTTTAGCAATGTTATCCTGATTTGTTTCAATTGGCTGTTTAGCTGAAGCTTGTTTTACGTCTTGCGCCCGATCGGATTCCAAGAAATAACCAGACTGAGAAAATCCGAAAAGCTTGCCAAAAAAACCAAATAAATTTCCGAAAAAATTAGAAATGCTTTGGAATAAAACACCAAACAAGCCTTCAAGACGAAGGAACAAGTTCCGAATAATTTGGGTTAGACGAAGCATAACAGCACCTTTAATGATTGCCTATTATTATTGTGACTCAATTCAGATTCGGGAATTGAGTATATGGCAAAAATCTACCACTAGGTAGGTATAATTCCTACAGCCCCTACTTTTCCTGAACCAGCAAAACTGACTTCACAGGACGCTTGATAGAATTTCCCTCCAAATCAACCTTCCCGTAAAAGGTTTTCCCCTTGTAATAAAGCGAAGACGAACTTCCCCCATCCAGATTCATCGCTTGACTGGCACCAAGAGTTTTCATCAAATCAGCTAATGCTGGCAAAGAGATTCCAGAGTTCGCCGAAGCCGAGGGTTTTTGAGCCACCATAACTAAAATAACGCTGCCATCACGGGTGATACCTACAGCAGTTCTGGCATTGGGTTGGTTGCTGCCAAGTGCATCTCGTTTATTGGCATTATCTACAAAACCCTCTTTTTCTAAGGTGAGTTCTGGTAATAGGCGTGGGCCAGCACCTATAGCATCAGCTAACTGACAACCTGCTGGTGGTGACTGACTGTGTAGGGCAATGGAATAGCGGCTAGTTTGCCCGCATAAGTAGCGACGGAATTCTGTGCGATTGAATATTTGACCCAAATAAGATTTTAAGTTGGGATTGTTCACCAGGCGATCGTTTTCCTTGGGATCGGCTATCAACTTTCCTTGTCGGACAACAAAAGATGTAGTTTTTTGGTTGGCTGGGTCAAAAAAGCCTGCATTCAAAATAGCCACGGCTTGATGCTTTTGGGCAAATTCCTCTACAGTGGCTACCTTTTGTGATATTGCAGGAGTCACCAAAAATTTGCTATTAGCTGGAATCAGCACGATGTGAGCGATGCTTTGGGGCAAAGTGCGATCGAAGTAGCGGATAGTTTTTGGTGGTGAAGCCGCAATAGTGGGTATCGAAGGTGTTGAAAAACGCAAATTAAACCACAACACCATTGCCAAACTAATTAATATCAAAGCCAGTAGTTTGATTTTTCTCACTTTTAAACTCACTTGCAGTTAGCTCAAAAAATTGATTTAGTCGATTTAATTAAAATACTTTAAGCTGAAAAATAAGCAATTAACTTTAATTATTCCCGGTTCGCCCATTTTTTAGGGATTTAGGAAAAGTAGATAGTCAAAAGTATACCGAAGGGCATATTCCCAAAAAGACTCAATTAGGTATATGTTCGCAATTATGGCTACTGAACCCATAATTACAAACGAAGGAGTCAATGATATACCTATACTTCTAACTCAAATAGAGCGTATGGGCGTACAATCGCTAATCGATAAACACTTTTCGACACACGGAAATTGGCAAGATAATTTTCAAAAAGTTAAGAGACAATATCTTGCTAGACCTTCTCAACTAGTGTTTACTCGATTTATGCCGCATTTATGCAACGCTTAAAATCGCTTTTTACGCCAATTTAACTTTAAAATAACTAAATTATCTAGATTCAACAGAATATGAGTAGAGTTATCTTTAAAAAACATCAAGGAATAAAATATGTGCGCTATTGAATTGCAAATTAGCAAACCAGTATCTTGCAATTGTCTACAGATATCTCTGCGGCTTGGATAGTTGCTTAAGTTCGGATAAATTGAAATTTTTAACTGCTTATGCGCCCTCGTCAAAAAACTATCGAGATGTTCTCAACCTTCGTTGAGTTGGAAGGAGACAGATTCAGCAAATGGTTGATTGATATCAAACTGCATCGAAATATTCAAAATTGTTTGGAGTCTTCACCATTCGTCCCTAACTCAGAAAATTTTTGGGCGTTATATTGGCACAAGTGCTGGCGAGAGGAATCTAATAGCCTTGCTAGAATGCATTTATCTGCTTATTTACAGGAACCAAATTATTGGGCTGCGAAAAAAACAATTGCCAAATTTACAAATAGTCAACATAGCCTAGCAGATTATTTTCAAATGGCGAATGCTGAAATTGAAACAATTCTCAAAAATTTTAATCTAGAAAAATGCTCTAGCTTAAAAGCCTATGCTACTATGGCAGTTCCCAGTCGGCTAAAAGATATTTTACGCCAACGCAAAGAAGCTGATATTTGCACAAATTGGGCATTGTTACGCAAAGTCAGCAAAAAGCAGTTATTAGAAGCTCTTGCTCAAGCTGGATTATCACCGATTCTAATTGCCCAATATCGATTAGCCTGGACTTGTTTCAAAGAACTGTATGTTCAAAACCAACCAGGTGGCACAAAGTCTCTACCAGAACCAGAACCTCAACTTTGGGAAGCTATTGTCAGCCTCTACAACCACGAACGCCAAAATCAGTTAACTCAACCTACTCCAGAATCCACGAGAGAGAAAATTGAACAGTGGCTAACCCAGGCAGCTATCTACGTGCGTGGTTATCTGTATCCACCTGTTAGTTCTTTAAATTTAGCAATATTAGAAGATGACTCCACAACAACTTTTGATTTGCCAGATTCATCCTCTGACTCATTAATTGCTCAGATGATAGCCCAAGAAGATGCCCAAAATCAACAAAATCAACAATCTCAGATTGGAGATGTTTTGTTAAAAAAATTACAAACACTTGAGGTAAAAACTCAGGAAATACTTAAACTTTACTACCAACAGGGGTTAACTCAGCCACAGATTGTAGAACACCTACAAATTAGTCAGCCTACTGTTTCTCGCCGACTGCTCAAAGCTAGAGAATCAATGCTGAAAGCATTGATCCAATGGAGTCAAGATACGCTTAATATTTCTGTGACTTCCAACCTAGTTAATGATATGAGTACCGCTTTGGAAGAATGGTTGAAAGTTAAGTATGGGGAATCTCGCTGAGATTATGAAGGATGAGGTAGTAAAAATGACTTCCGCTTTTACAGAACCGCAGGAACTATTGTTAAAAATATCACCATCATTACAGACAAGTTCTTGGCAAGAAAGCCAAATGTACGCCACACCTAGCAGTCGTTGGCGTGCTTACATGAATCAAATTTGCCTTCATGGGTTTTTAAATTGGGTAAAAGCTGAATATGTTCCAGAAGCAAGTATCTGGCACAGTTCCCCTGGTATTCCTGCTTTTTGGGAATTTGTCAATGGCACAGCAATTTTGTTAAACCAAAAGCGAGTTGTTTTAATTCCTAGCGAAGCAATTGATGATAGCGAGTTAGAAGTTCCTCAAGAATGGGTAGACATTCCCAGTTGGGCAGCAGACTATTATTTAGCAGTGCAAGTCACACCAGATGGCGAGTGGGTAAGAATTTGGGGCTACATAACCCATCAAAAACTTAAATCACTAGCAGACTATGACCAAGTAGATAGGACTTATTGTATAGATGCACAGCACTTAATTAAAGACCTTAATGCTTTTTGGATAACCTACCAATTTTGTGGAACAGAGGAGATGAAAGGTGCGATCGCTCCACTACCAGAATTATCGAATGTTCAAGCAGAAAATCTTGTTCAACGATTAGGTAATTCCTCTGTAACATTTCCGAGACTTGCAGTGCCATTTACAACCTGGGGAGTGCTACTAGAAAATGAGCAGTGGCGGCAGCGTTTGTACCAAGAAAGGCTGCGATATCTACAACAGCCTGCACCTACACAATTTTCACAAGTACAAGTGAATCTCAGTCGTTGGCTGGAGGAGATTTACGATGCTTCTTGGCAAGCTATAGAAACTTTTTTTGAGCCAAACTCCAGTAGCCTAGCTTTTAATTTCCGTACTTCTTCCGGGTTAAATACTGCCGCTATCAAACGCGCCAAGTTGATTGACTTGGGAATAGAAATAGAGGCTCAAAAAGTTATTTTATTAATTGCCTTAATACCAGAAGCTAACCAACAAGTTAGGATTCGCGTGCAGCTACATCCAGCTTGTAATCAACCTTACCTACCTAATACGATCAAGCTAGGTTTACTTTCAGATCGAGGGGAAATACTTCAACAAGTACAAGCAAGAGTTCAAGATATTTATGTTCAGTTGAAACTCTTTGATGGGGAAGTGGGAGAATGTTTCAGCATCCAGATCGATCTGAATAATTCTCAAATAACAGAAAATTTCATAATTTAGTTATTAGGAGGCAGCAGTGTCAATAAGAGCAAATATTATCAATAAATAGTTAAATAATCGCATTAAGCGTAGCTTTTTGACTTAATACTAAGTTTCGATTCTTAGAGGATGTCTGAAAACTTTTTGGTGTTGTATTCGAGACTTGTAGATCCCCCTAAATCCCCCTTAAAAAGGGGGACTTTGATTCCAGTTCCCCCCCTTTTTAAGGGGGGCTAGGGGGGATCAAGCGAAATATTGAATACTTCTCAGACATCCTCTTACTGCTCTATACCCAGATGAGAAAGAAGCGATGCCTACGGCGGTAAACTACGCACTATTTTTTTTACTCGTTTTCAGCCTAGCCTCTGGCTAGAAATGCTACTCTTGGCGGCTCTGCCGCGAGTTCGGGAGGCGGAGCCTCAATGAGGGGCATTCCCAGTCGGAGACTGGGAACGAGGTAATCTGCTAAAAGCTTTTTCTAGACTGGCTTTAACCTTAAATTTACAACTCTTTTGCGGTGGCTTGTAAACGTTGTTTTTCCTCGAAAGTCATAGGTTTAGCCCAAATTTGTCTTGTGTAGCCCATATACTACACTTTCCTTTGGAATTTTTGCATAAGTAGAATGCTCCCTCTTGATTAGTCATTAGTTAATCACGAATGGCAAAGTCCACTTAACTTATGAGTAAGCTAGTTGTCTTCAGCTTCTTGGGAGGAGATTTAAATCAAGGATTTCCTGTTGTCACGGCTCAACTTTGGTGTCATAACCAATTTGTACCTGTGAAATTAACAGGGAGTCTACCACCAGCACCAGAACTAAGCGAACTCTACCGCAGATGGCAGTTACTTTACGCAGCAGTTCATCAACGCCTGGGTAGCCATCAACGGATAAAAGTACATTCACAAGATATAACCAATATTTCTATCAATGACTTCGATGAAGTGTGTCAACAGCTACAAGTGAATATTAATACTTGGTTGAGATTTGAGTCATTTCAGAATATTGAAGGCAAGTTGCGAACTCTACTCAGTCGTCATGATGAAATTAGAGTAATTATTGAAACAAATATAGTTCTACTGCATCGTTTGCCTTGGCATCTGTGGCATTTTTTTGAAGATTACCCGAAAGCGGAATTAGCTTTGAGCAATCATGAGTATGAATCTCCTCAGCTATTACAAAAATCTCCTACAGGTAAAGTCAAAATTTTAGCAATTCTAGGCAATAGGGTTGGTATTGATATTGAGAAAGATGCCTCTTTATTACAAGGTTTGACAGATGCCCAAACCACCTTTCTTATACAACCAACACGGCAAATACTTGACAAGTATTTATGGAATCAGGATTGGGATATTCTATTTTTTGCCGGACATAGCAATAGTCTCGCTGACGGAGAAATTGGGGAAATTTGCATCAATCAAACAGAAATTTTAACAATTTTGCAGTTAAGAAATGGACTTAAGGCAGCAATTAGACGCGGTTTGAAACTGGCAATTTTCAATTCTTGTGACGGCATTGGTTTAGGAAGAAACTTAGCTGATTTAAACATTCCCCAAATGATTGTAATGCGGGAAGGAGTGCCAGATTTAATAGCACAGGAATTTTTAAAAAACTTTCTTACCGCCTTTGCGGATAGCAAACCATTTTACTTAGCTGTGCGAGAAGCGCGAGAAAGACTTCAAGGATTGGAAAATGAATTTCCTTGTGCCAGTTGGTTGCCAGTTATCTGTCAAAATCCCACAACTGTTCCTATTACGTGGCAAGAACTGCATGGTAATTGTGGTAATACTAAATTTGTGGGTAAAGTTTCAACAAAAGGTAAAATTGCGACACCAAAACTCAAACTTTGGACTGTACTACTTAGTACTTTGATTGTGGCTATTTCAACATTAGGTTTGAGATACTTGGGAATCTTTGAGAAAATCGAACTGCAAAGTTTCGATCAAATGCTACGGTTGCGACCCAAGGAAGACCCAGATTCAAGGTTGATAATTGTAGAAATTACTGAAAAAGATATTCAATCACGACAAGAGACTACCAAAGGACTGAAATCTATTTCGGATAGGACGTTGGCTCAATTGCTTAATAAATTACAA
The DNA here is from genome assembly GCF_034530635.1 of Nostoc sp. EspVER01. Lineage (NCBI taxonomy): Bacteria > Bacillati > Cyanobacteriota > Cyanophyceae > Nostocales > Nostocaceae > Nostoc > Nostoc sp. EspVER01. The sequence continues at coordinate 281,059 of NZ_JAVRCS010000001.1, read as the reverse complement.
AAGTATCAACCGCGAGTTGTTGGACTGGATATTTATAGAGACTTCGCTGACCCCCAAAATAAATCAAATCTAATACAACTTCCGACTGAACTTAATAAAGATAATGTTGTTGTTGTCTGCAAAAGCCGCGATAGTAAATATGACCCCCAAGGTGTTAAACCTCCGAAAGATGTACCTGTAGGGCGTCAGGGTTTTACTGATGCAATTAAAGACCCAGATGGTATCGTCCGTCGGCAAATTTTGATGATGGCACAAGAGCCTTCTTCGACTTGTACAACGCCTTATTCGCTCTCGTTGCAACTAGTTGCTCGTTACTTATCTTACGAAAATATTCAACCTAAATTTAATCAAGATTATGTACAGTTTGGCTCTAAAGTATTTAAACGCTTAAAACCTAGTCGCAGTGGTGGCTATCAACAACGAGTTGATTTAGGTGGTAATCAAATACTTGTCAATTATCGTAATACAGATTATCAGAGAGTTTCTCTTAATGATGTACTAAGTGATAAATTTGATCGTAAATCTCTGAAAGATAAGCTAGTTCTCATTGGAGTGACAGCTAATACAGTCAGCGATACTTGGTCAACTCCCTACAGTACTGCACAGCAAGATTACCAAGAAATATCAGGGATATTTATACAAGCACAAATGGTTAGTCAAGTTTTGAGTGCAGTTTTAGACCAACGCCCAATTCTTTGGGTTTTGCCTTACTGGGGCGATATTCTCTGGATATGCGGTTGGTCTATAGTTGGGAACCTGATTATTTGGCGGATGCGATCGCTCTCACATCAGAGATGCGCTATCTTTGTAACAGTTGTCATATTATATGGAGTTTGTGCGATCGCTCTTTTAAAACAAGGGCTATGGTTGCCATTTATTCCTTCTGCCTTTGCCCTGGTTTTAAGCGGTGTTTTAGTTATATTTATTCAAAATCGCCGAGAATTTTCCACTACTCCACAATCATTAGATAACAGTGGCGAAGAGGTCAATTAAAACGTTTGTCAACGTCATAAATCCGTGATTAACCTCGCCTTGCGAAGCACAAATTGCAGTACAGTTTCTTCACGGGTAATAATATCAACTCTGCCATCCATACCCAATTGAATTTGACATTTTTTTGTATTGCGACCTAAAGCAAGTTTCTCTGGTTCAATTGTGACTTCGTAAAAAGCACCTACAGCAGTTGCTTTTGGGATAGAGTTTGTATCAGCATCAGCATCGTTTTTTTGCGAACTAACAGCATCCGGGGAAATCGCTTTTACTTGGCCATTGAGAGTACCGTAATCAGGATAAGCACAAGCTGTGACTCGCATTTGCACCTTTTGACCGATTTTTATCTTACCTTTTTCTTGAGAACCAACAGCGGCTTTGATAACTAAAGGTGCATGACTGGGAACAATTTGCACAACTTCCTCCCCAGCCCGGAGAGTTTGACCGGGGTTTCTCAAATTTAGCTTGGAAATAATCCCGTCTGCTGTAGCGGTAATAGTAGTTTGCTTCAGGTCAATTTCAACTTGCTTAAATTCGCTAGTATCGCGCTCTAATTGTTTTTCAGTTTCAATTTTCTGCTTAAGAAGCACTTGAAGTTCTCTTTCTAAGGATGCTTTATTCACTTCCCCAGAGGCTTTTTCTTCAGCAATGCGTTCAGTCGCCATTGCTACCTCTGCATTGCTGGGATTGAGAGCTGCTTGAGCGCGATCGCGTTTAGCAATAGCCCCATTCACAGCTTGTTTTAGCCGTTCATTTGTTTTTTCTTGGGCTTTATAAGTTGCTTTTTGCGCCTGTACAGCTTGTTGTTGCTGTTTGACAGCCAACTGTACTTCTTCAAGTTGATCGCGCGATAATGCCCCTTGTTTAGCGGCGCTGTCATATCGGTTCTGCTTTGATGTCGCTGCTCCTAAAGCCGCCTCAGTCGCGTGGAGATTAGCTAGTGCTGATTGTAACTGTGCTTCCCCTGCATATAATTCTTCTTGAGCCATTTTGACATTGGCTGATGCTTCTTGAAGTTCAGTGATACTAGTAATTTTTTTGTCTTGATGAGCGCGATCGCGTCCCTGCAATTCTGCTTTAGCAGAGGCGATATTCCGATTAGTGCGATCGCTTTCGGCTCGAATTTGACTATTTATTGCATTTATTTGCGGAACAGTTTGAATTAGTTGTAACCTAGCTTGTTGAATATTGGTTTGCAACTGGTTTTTTTTAGTTTGCAGTCGAGAATCATCAATAGTGGCAATTTTATCTCCTTTTTGCAGCGTTTGATTTTCTTTGACGTAAATCTGCATTACCTGTCCTTCTGTCGCCGCCTGTACAATTGGCAATTCACCCGCAGGACGAATAACCGCTTGCCCTTTGACCGTAACTTTATATTTAACCACCGCAGCCACAGGGACAGCTAACGCCAAGGCAAACACGATAAATAGTCCGCCAAATGTAGTCCAACGACTAATTGGTGGGAGAAACTCGTTGTCTTGAACTAAGGGTAAAAAATTTGTTTGAGGGTTAATAATCATAAGTGCTGAGTAGATATAAAATACCCAAGAACCATTAACTAATTCCGAATAACTAAAGAAGATTTAAACCCATTATTAGAAGGACAAATCTCATCAATAAAGCTTAAATGCTCTCCAGGGATATGACGTAATTCTTCTGGAGTTCCTTGAGTTTTTATATGTCCATTTTCAAGCAAAACAATCCAATTAGCCCGTTTGATCACTTGAGGGCGGTGGCTAATCATAATTGTAGTTTTACCTTGACGGTGAGCAAGTAATCTATCCAAAACCTGAGTTTCACTTACTGGGTCAAGAGCGCCTGTAGATTCATCTAAAATTAATATAGGTGGGTCAGTCACAATTGCTCTAGCTATAGCTAATCTCTGCCTTTGTCCACCAGAAAGATTTGCACCAAATTCGCCTAAAACAGTTTGATATTTATCGGGTAATTTACTAATAAATTCATCTGCACCAGCAATTTGACAAGCTTTGACTATCTGCTCAAAATTAATATTGGGATAACTGAAGTGAAAATTTTCCACAATCGAACGACTCCAAAAATGAGGTTCTTGGGGAACTAATACTACTTGCTGTCGCAAACATTCTAAAGATAAGTCTTGCTGGTTATATAAACCATAACGAATATTACCAGATTGGACTTGATATAAACCAGTAATTAATTTGCCAAGGGAACTTTTACCACAGCCCGATTGACCGATTAAGGCTATTACTTTACCACCAGGGATAGTTAAAGAAAAATTTTCTAACAGGTCAGTTCTACCAGCATGATGAAAGTTAACTTGAGAACAAATAATATCTGCGTTCCCAGGAATTTCTGCCCAAGGTTTTTTAAAGTCATTTTCATCTTCTGGGGTAGAATCTATCACTTCTGTCAAGCGTTGAACGACAATTTGAGCAGTGATAAATTGATCGATTAGCCCGACTACTGATGATAAAAACCCAAGAAAGCTGCCACTCATACCACTGTACGCCAGCAGTTGACCGATGGATAATGTCTGATTAATCACCAAGCTAGAACCGAACCAGAGTATGCCAATACTCGTCAATTTGGAAAGAATACTCGTGACTGTGCTGCTGTAAAGCCCCAACTTCATCGTAGTCCAGCCTAAGTTTGCAATGCGACCAAAATTTGTCTGATACTCTTGCCAAGCTTGCGGAGTCGCTTGGGTGGTTTTGAGGACTTGAACACCGCGAAAAGTTTCGACTAAGAAGCCTTGATTTTCCGTACCTTTAACGATGAGGCTGCGGGTTTTTTGGCGCAAGGCGGGAAGAAAAAGCAGGTTGACTCCTGTGACAATAATAAAGGCGGCGACGGAAGCTAGAGTAAGTTCCCAACTATAGAAAAGCATGAAACCCAAGGATACCAGAGCCACAAAAAATTGACTGGGTAAACCAAGGACAATTTGAGAAACGAGATTATTGATGGTATGAACATCTGCAATCCGGCTAACGACTTCTCCACTGCGACGTGCTTCAAAATATGATAGGGGTAAGCGCAACAGTTTTCGCCCGTATTCTAGAATTAGCCCGTATTGCAACCGTTGACCAAAATGACCAATCAGGTGAGATTGTACCAAACCAATGGCATTTTGAATTAGGTTCATGGCAATGACGCCAATTGCCACCGTTGTCAGCAGTTGGGTATCTCCCCGCACTAGCACGTCATCGGTGAGGAGTTGCATCATTAAAGGGGAAGCCAGGGACAACAGCCCGATCGCAAAGTTAATAGCGATCGCCTGAATCAGAAGGTTACGATAGGGTAATATCCGGGCAATGAAGCGCCCAAAACCGCCAATTTGATCTTCTGATTGCTGATAGAAGCGGCTGTCATCTGGCATTAGCAGCAGCATCACACCATCACTCCAACCCGCCATTAACTCTTTTAAGCTGAGATAACGGATACCAAATGCTGGGTCAGAGATAATACATTTTTTCCCTTTTAGCCCGTAAAAGACCACCCAGTGGTAGCCTTTCCAGTGAATGATCGCGGGTAAGGGAACTTCATTTAATTTCTCTATTAGTTGTGCGGTGGCTTGGACTTGACGAGCATGGAATCCCAGAGTTTCTGCTCCCCGTCTCAAACCTAGCAAGGTGGTTCCCCGCGAACCTGTGCCTACTGCTTCTCGCACCCGGTTGAGGGCAAAGGTACGTCCGTAATATTTGGCAACTGTCGCAAGGCTTGCAGCACCGCAATCTTCTTCATTGTGTTGCAGTACGCTGTGGTATTTCATAATTAAGGACTTATTGTATTTTAAAAATAGATAAAGTCGAGCTTAGAAGATACTTGAAAATGTTTAGGGATTTCCAAGAAATAAATTATTCAATTTTGTGGGGTGGGCAACATGAGCGCCCCTGATCCCGCATTTCTCACAAGCTCAAGGCGTTTGATGGAGCAGAGGAGAAGTAATGAGTAATGAGTAATGAGTAATGAGTAATGAGTAAAAACTTCTGACTTATTACTTCTTACTCATTACTTTTCCCCGGCACTTGCGTAGGCTTTAAGAGGTGTGGTGAGAAATCCGGGCTAATCATGGGCTATCGTGTCGCCCACCCCACAAGAAATAGTTGGATATTTTTTTATTTGGAAGTCCCTTACCAGTTATTGCTTGAGCTTCAACCCGCAACGCAAAATTTGAAAGGCGAGACCGCCTGTTATCCTTCTTCTAAGAAATAGAAATGTTTCTTAGAAGAAAGATAAAGTAGGCGCGAGGCAGTCCTCGCCTCTATAGTTTGGAAAAAGAAATGTAGCTCAGTTATAGCCAGGGCTTGAGCATTTTTTCCTAATCCCTAATCCCCAAAACTTAGGTATAAGTACGCCAGGTATCCCTATGCCTAAGAAAAGTTACAGAAAATCTAATTCTACGTTAAACGGTAGAAAGATGAGATTGTGTCGTTACCAACATCAAGGTATCCAGTATAAGGATATGCTCCAACGCCGAGAGTAATTCTCGTGCCCTGGAAGTCTGCATCTGTATAGAATGCCCAAGTTCCTTGGTTAATAATAATTGAGGATGTTTGGTCATTACTCGTGTCACCTATATAAGAGTAGCTACTATCTGTAAAGAAGATTGGCTGCTGAAAGTTGGCATCTTGGTAAAGTTCTAATGCATAACCACCCTGAATGGTAGCAGCCTTTTCACCGCTGAGTTCTTGAAAAAGTAGATCGTTGTTCATATCTACTCCGTGGTTGTTGATGTTAGACATTGTTTCTCTCCTGAATTTAAAATTGTGTTTCAACTGAAGGGAATTGCTTGTTTTCTCCCTTCTGATTCTTAATTGGTAGCAGTGAGTTGATTTTATTCACTTGATTTAGCAGTGCCAATTTGCTATGCATCCGTAGTGTTTGACAACGTGGCAATACTTGCAGCACCACAGTCTTCTTGACTGTGTTGCAGTACGCTGTAGTCTTTAATAGTTAAATTACTGAAGTTTTTGATGCCTTTGAAGCAATATAGACGATTAAGTAATATAAAGTTCGGATGATGGGTGCAAAAACTCATACTCCACTTGCGGCATCTCTGTTGCAAGTTAGAGAGGGGATAAGGGAAGTTTTAACAGAGGTCTGAGATAGTAAAATGCCTCAGAAATGGATGACTAGTGGTTCATCGCATTAATTTTGCGGGGCTGCTAGATCCCCGACTTCTTCAAGAAGTCGGGGATCTGAACACCACTAACCTCTTAAAACTTTTGCGATAGACCACTAGTCTGAGGCTATTTTACTATCTAACCAAACTTCCTAGAACGGATGCAAAAAAGTCAAATCTATATGCGTCTGAGAGAACTAATCCAGTCGTTTGGAATACTATAATTAGCAACAAACGAGTATTGTCCTGCTCCCAAAGTTTTATACGGATCTGACTGACGAAAAGACATCGTTTGTGTTTGGTGCGAATGACGCGTATTCACCTGGGTCTAATGTCAAAACCCTACCAGAATAGTTGGCATCTGTCCAAAACTCCCATCGGCCGGAGTAGACTTTAACTGACGATATTTTATCGTTCCAAAAATCACCGACGTAAGACAAATCAGTAGTAACGAGACCTGAGGTAGTTTTTCCAAAGTTTACATCTTCAAAAAATTCTATTGCTGCTCCACCCTGAATAGCAGCACCCTGCTCAGATGTCATATCTTGAAAAAGTGGACTAAGTTCAATGTTGTTCATACCTGCTCCGTAGTTGTTGATGTTAGACATTGTTTTTCTCCTGAGTTTCAAATTGTGTTTGAACTGAGGGTTAAGCTCGTTTGCCTTTCCTCTGATTCTTAATTGGTAGCAGTGAGATGATTCTATTCACTGTTGGTTGAAAATCAGGCGTTTTTGGCTTTACCTTCTAATTTTTAATTGGTAGCAGTGACATGATTTTATTCACTTGATTCAGTAATGCCAATTTGGTAATATCCTCTCTTAGAGGGTGTTTATAAATAAAAAATAAAGAGCACCGCATTCATTTCCCAGGACACGTATTTTAAAAGAGACAGTCGTCGTATTTGAATCGGATGCCATGAGTCGAAAACCTTCTCTTATGCATAACTTGATTGTCCAGACACCTATATTCAATTAAGGCTTCCAAGCTAAATTTCCTTTTCTATAGGAGAGTGCAATGTCTTTTAGAGCTATGCGTTTGGACTGGTTACAAGGTATAGAAATTGCCATTGTTGGTGCGATCGCTTTTTATGCAAATATCTCAGTTGCCCAAATCATCCCAGATGTTACTCTGCCAAATAATTCCAATATCACATTCGAGGGCAACACTAGAGTCATTGAGGGTGGAACCCAAGCAGGAAGTAATCTATTCCACAGCTTTAAAGATTTTTCTGTTCCAACTGGCTCTACAGCATTTTTTAACAACGCCGCAGGTATTCAAAACATTATTAGCCGAGTCACAGGAAGTTCTATCTCTAATATTGATGGTTTAATCCGAGCCAACGGCATAGCTAACCTGTTCCTAATTAATCCCAATGGTATTATCTTTGGTGAGAATGCTCGGTTAAATATTAGTGGTTCCTTTTTTGTCACATCTGCCAATAGTATGAAATTTGCTGATGGATTTGAATTTAGTGCCAAAAATCCTCAGTCTGCACCCTTATTAACTATTAGCGTGCCTGTTGGTTTGCAATTTGAGGCGAATTCTAGTTTAATTCAAGTACAGGGTAATGGTCAGGGAAAAAGAGATGTTGATTCTCCCATCATTGATACACAAGATGCGTTGCGGGTGCAACCTGATAAAACTTTAGCGTTAGTCGGTGGAGATATTAGTTTAACAGGGGCAACGCTGAAAACTGCTGGCGGACGGATAGAATTAGGCAGTGTCGCAGGAAATGGTTTAGTTAGTCTCACGGCTACTAATAAAGGTTTTGCCTTGGGTTATGATGGTGTGCAAAATTTTGGGAATATTCAATTATCCCAACAGGCAACCGCCGATGCTAGTGGAGAAGGTTCTGGTGATATTAATATCGAAACTGGCAGATTGTCAGTGAGTGGGGATAGTGGGCTTTATGCTACAACTAGCGGGGAAGGTAGTGCAGGTAGTATTAAGATTAATGCCTCCAATGCTGTGAGCTTCGATGG